>DILZ01000085.1:18967-26645 GCA_002425305.1 Ruminococcaceae bacterium UBA5579 | reverse complement strand
GAGGAAACGGACAAGATAATGTCGGCGCAGAAGGCTCGCGGGGCGAATTTGGAGGGCGGCGGGATAATCAAAAAAGCAAAAGCTATGATACCCATTTTGATACCGCTGTTTGTAAGCTCGTTCAAGAGAGCCAATGAGCTTGCGACCGCTATGGAGTGCCGCTGCTATCACGGCGGCGACGGAAGAACGCGTCTTAAAACGCTGAAGACCGCGCCGAGGGATTTTGTGGCGGCGGCGGTGATGATACTGCTGTTTGCCGGAATTATTGTTATGAATTGCAATCCGTTTATTCTGTGAGGTCATTATGAAAAACGTATTTCTTCACGGTTTGGGGCAAAGCTCCGCAAGCTGGGATAAAACTCTTGAAAATTCGGATCTCGGTTCGGAATGTGCTTGCCCGGAGCTGTCGGAGCTTATGGATAACGAGGTGAGCTATCCCGCGCTCTATAAAGGTTTTTCCGATTACTGCGAAAGCCTTTCCGAAAAGGTAAATTTATGCGGATTGTCGCTTGGCGGTATTCTCGCGCTGAATTACGCGGTTGAACACCCCGATAAAGTGAACTCGCTTGTGCTGATAGGTACGCAGTATAAAATGCCGAAGGCTTTGTTGAGATTTCAAAATCTTATCTTTCGTCTTATGCCAAGCTCCTCATTCAAGGATATCGGGTTTGGCAAAGCGGATTTTATCGGGCTGTCGAAGTCGATGATTGATTTGAATTTCAGCGCGGAGCTTGAAAGGATAACCTGTCCCGTAATGGTGATAGTCGGGGCAAAGGATAAACCCAACCGCAAGGCGGCAGAGGAAATGTCGATGAAAATACGCGGCTGTAAATTTGAAGTGGTCGAAAATTCGGGGCACGAGGTGAACGGTGATGACCCCAAGCGGCTGGCGGAGCTGCTGAACGCTTTTTATAATGCGGAGGACAAATGCGTAACTTAAAGGTTTTTATTGCGTATAACGGTGCGGCATATCACGGATTTCAGCGGCAGGATAACGCCGTCACCGTTCAGGAAGTCGTGGAGAAGGCGATAGGCAAGCTGCTGAAAACCGCTCCGCCGACCGTTTACGGTTGTTCGCGTACGGACGCGGGTGTTCACGCGCGGAGATTTTGTTTCAATGTTCATACAGACAGCCGCATACCCTGTGAAGGCTTTGTTAAGGGAATGAACACGCTGCTGCCCGATGATATCGCGGTGCTGTCGTGCGAGGACGTCTCCGAGGACTTCCACGCGCGTTACGATACCAAAGCAAAAGAGTATGTTTATCTGATCAACAACAAGCCGAACCGCGACGTGTTCCTGCAAAAGCTGGCGTATCATTACCCGTACCCGCTCGATATCAAAAAGATGAACGAGGNNCGAGGCGGCGCGGCTGTTTATCGGCGAGCACGATTTCGCGGGGTTTTGCCGCGCGGAGGGCAAGGCGCGGGTGAAGTCCACGGTGCGTACGATATACGCGCTTGAAGTTTCCCAAAATAAGGGAATTTGCGAGATAAGAATACGCGGCAATGGCTTCTTATATAATATGGTGCGGATAATCGCGGGAACGCTTATCTATGTCAGCGAGGGCAAGCGTAGCTTAGAGGACGTTCGCCGCGCGATAGAAACGGGAGCTCGCGATTTCGCGGGAGTGACCCTCCCGCCCGACGGTCTGTACCTTAGCGAGGTGCTGTACGGTGATCCGCCCGACTGTACGGGCTTCTCGAAAATCTCGATAAGCTGCACACAACGGAGCTTGGCGAACAGCGCATACGGAAAAACCTCGATCTGAGCGTCCCGAATGTCGTCGAGTGGGCAAAGACACAGATACGCTCTCCAAAAGCCAAAATAACGCGTATCGGAAAAAATTATCAAGTGATCTGCGATAAATATCGAATAACGGTGAACGCCGGCAGCTTTACGATTATAACCGCGCACGGGAAGGAAAGATAAAATGACCTTTGAAGAGCTTGACAAAACGTTTGATGCGCTCGGCGGACACGCGCCGTTTCTGCTTTCGCTGAACGACTGCGAGGACAATGAGCTGACGCTGCGGATAGCGNNGCGCCGTCCTTTGTCGGCGAACAACGAGAGGTGTCCGAAAGCGAGGAGCCGAATGCCGCGCTGCGCCGCTTGCTGAACGAGTCGCGCCCGCTTCTTGTCAACGAGGAGCGCGTTTACGAAATAGTTTTCGACAGGTACATTATTTATCAAGTCGGCAATGAGAGCTATTGCTCCGGCAGTCCGAATGACAAGTTTTCCGGCAGATTTCTGCGGATATACGAAAGCTCTGCCCTGCTGAACAGGCTGGGAGAGTTTACCGACGCGCAGGTGCTTGAGGACGGTTCGCATTATCCCGGAAAATGGACTCATTACGGCATAGTAACGCAAAATCACATTATCGATGCAGTTTCACTTGGTGAGCCAAAGGTGAATATTTTGCGCGGCACTTGACGAAATGGGTAGTAATATGTTATAATAACAAGATAAGATATTTTTGGGGTTAGATCGCACCCGGGACGGTGATAAAATGGACGAACGCGATGACATAAACAAATATCGCGAAAAGGTAAAGCGAAGAAGATCGACGATACGGCTTATCATCTTTGTGGTGGTGTCTGCGGCGGTCATAATAGTCATAATAAACTGGAAAAAGATACTTGCTCCGTTTAAGGATATCGGCAGCAAAATGGGCGAGGGCGGCTTCCCCGTGAACCTCACGAGCAGCGCGGGTTATCGGTTGGGCGAGATGGGCGAGTGCTTCTATCTGCTTACCGATACATATCTCTATATATACAACGAGGACGGCGCAATGCTCTCGGATAAGCAGCACGGATTTCAAAGTCCCAAAAGCTCGTCGAACGAAAAGCGGACGCTTGTTTATGATACAAGCGGAAAAGGGGTAAAGTTATATTCGAGAAATTCCGAGGTGTTCTCAAAAACATTTGAGGACAGCATAGTGTTCGCCGCGATCGGCACGGAAGATNNCGCAGTGCGGTCGTTACAACGTCGTCGCGGTATGCGAACTTCCTTTATGTTCTCAATTCCGAGGGCAAGCAGATATTCCGCTGGGCGTCACCCAATGAGAAGATAATGCAGGTGTGCTTTGGCGACGGCGACAAAATGATTTACGTTTCCGTTGTCGGTGAAAAGGACGGAGAGCTTAACAGCAGCGTGCTGCGTTTCGATATAGACGAGAAGACCAAAAGCGAGCTTTGGAGGACGTCGATAGGGAGCAATGTTTCGTATTCTTTGGAAAACTGCTCCGACGGCGTGTACGCCGTAACTCCGTCGGGCGCTTTCCTGATAAACGAAACCAACGGAGAGATCAAGGCATCTAATACTTATACCAAAGAGATATTCGGGATACCGCATACGGACGGCTTGCGCGTTATGCTGTTCCGTGATCCCGTTTCAAACGGCGAAACAGCCGACGCGTACAGCGATACGCTGAAGCCCGCGGCGGCGGTGACGCTTGAAAACACATCGGCGTTTGATGTAAGCGGCGGTAAACTGTATGTGCTCAGTTCAAACAAGATAACGGTTTATGACGCCGACCTGAAGGAGATAAAAAAATACGATCTTGACGATGAATATTCCGATATGAAAATAATCGGTAAATATGCGTATCTGATGGGTTATAATAAGGTTTGGCGGCAGGGTCTGTAAAACGGTATGTTGAAAGGAGAATTATGGGACAGGAATTTGCTTTTGCGTTTGATATCGCGGTTATAGTGCTTTTGGCGGTCTTCGCCTTTGTCGGTCTGAAAAAGGGCTTTGCCAAGGTGGTGCTGGGATTGGTATCCACTGTTGCGGCATTCGCTGTGGCGATGCTGTTAAGCGGGCCTATTGCGAGCGCGGTCTACAAAAACACTATTGAAAAAAAGATCGAGGAACAGTTTGACAAAACGGATAGTCTCGGTGAGATATCGTTTGGGAATATTGTTGAGATAGACTTTGAAAAGGTAAAGATCAACGGAAAAGCAGCGGGCGATGTAGAGCTTGATTATGCCGGCACTCGAAAAGTTCCCGTTGATTTTTCAAGGCTCGACCTCAGCGCTACCGGTCTAAAAACGAGCGACCTCTCAAAGCAGGGTATCACCGGAGATTCCGACCTTAGTTCGCTGAACGCTAAAACCGCCGAGCTTTCTATGGACGATGTCCAGAATTACGGATTGGGTAAAATAGCCGTTGCGCAGTACATAGCGGTAAATCTTGTTAAGCAGCCCGTTATGAAGAGCTTTTCCGATATTTCGAAAAGCATTGGCAAGTATGTTCCGGGCTTTGTGGAAAGCTCCTCGGCTGACAGCACGGGGGTTTCGGAGATAAGAGCCGTAGCGCTGAGAATGCTCGATATGAAGGTGAGCCTTAAGAGCGCGGTGATGAACGGCATTATAGAGCCAAATTGCGTTTTGCTTATCAGAACGATAGTCTTTGCCGTTATCTTTATTCTGGTGAATCTCTTGTTGAGGATACTCACATCGGTGGCAAATCTCATAAACAAAATACCCGTTATCGGCAAAATTAATTCTTTTCTTGGGTTTGTTATGGGAATCGCCGAGGGACTTTTCGCGGTGTTTGTCATATGTGTCATCACAAGAATGATCGTATCGCTTTGCGGACCCAATTCGATACTGTTCAATCAGGCGGCGATCGATTCGACGTTCTTGTTCAAGACGTTCTACAACTTTGATTTTCTGAACTTTTTGAAATAAACGCTTTAATATTTGAAGAAAGGGGGACAGATCAGTATGATGATGTGTTCCAGATGCAAAACACGCCCCGCCGTAATGTTCATCTCCACGATGAGCGCGGGTGAGCGGAAAAGCGAGGGGCTTTGCATAAAATGCGCCAAGGAATTGGGTCTTCCGCAGGTAAACGAATATTTGCAGCAAATGGGTATTTCGGAGGACGATTTTGACAGCGCCGTAGATTCGCTTTTCGGTGAGAACGGCGTTGTAAGCAAGGAAATGCTGGGGCAGTTCGGTATAGGCGACGATATGGATAAGGACGACCCCGACGCTTTTGACGAT
Organism: Ruminococcaceae bacterium UBA5579; assembly: GCA_002425305.1. Classification (GTDB taxonomy): domain Bacteria; phylum Bacillota; class Clostridia; order Oscillospirales; family Ruminococcaceae; genus CAG-115. The sequence continues at coordinate 21,633 of DILZ01000085.1, read as the reverse complement.
GATTACACCTCCAAGGACGACGATCTTTTCGAGCGCGGGGGAGCGGGCACTATGCCAAACTTTCTGAAGAACCTGTTCGGTACGGGCGACAAGCCCGATAAAAAGGACAACAAAGAGCCGGATGATAAAAAGGCGAGAAAAAAGCCCGAAAAGCCCGACAAAAGGCGCAAGTGCCTTGAAACCTTCTGCACAAATCTTACGCGCAGAGCAAAAGAGGGCAAGATCGACGCGGTCATCGGACGGGATAAGGAGATATACAGAGTTTTGCAGATACTCTCACGCCGCACAAAGAACAATCCCTGTCTTATCGGCGAACCGGGCGTCGGAAAAACAGCGATAGCCGAGGGGATCGCGCTGAAGCTTGCCGCCGATGATGTACCGTTCAGACTGAGGGGAAAGGAGCTGTACCTGCTTGATCTTACGGCGCTTGTTGCGGGGACGCAGTTCCGCGGGCAGTTTGAGAGCCGCGTGAAGTCGCTTATAGACGAGGTGAAGAACGCGGGCAACGTTATGCTGTTCGTGGACGAGGTGCATAATCTCGTCGGCACGGGCGGCGACAGCGAAGGCTCGATGAACGCGGCAAACATCTTTAAGCCCGCGCTTTCAAGAGGAGAGCTTCAGGTTATCGGAGCAACGACGTTCTCCGAATACCGCAAGCATATCGAAAAGGACAGCGCGCTGGAGCGCCGCTTTCAGCCCGTGACCGTAAACGAGCCGTCGATCGATGAAACGATAAGCGTGCTCGGCGGCATCAAGAAATACTATGAGGAGCATCATAAGGTACACGTGACCGATGATATCGTCAAGATGTGCGCGGTGCTTTCCGAACGCTATATCAATGACCGATTTCTTCCAGACAAGGCGATAGACCTGCTGGACGAGGCTTGCGCGTGCTCCTCACTTGAAAACGAGAGTATTACCGAATACGAAAAGCTGAAAGTCGAGATAGCGGAGCAAAAACGCGAGCAAAGCGAGCTTGCCGAGGCTCCCGAAAAGGACTACGAGCGTCTGGCGGAGCTAAAAACGAAGATCGCTCAGAACGAGGACAAGATAGAGCCGCTGAAAGCAAAGGCGGAAAACGTATATGTTTCTATGGACGACCTTTCAAAGGTCATAGAGCTGTGGACGGGTATTCCCGCAAACAAGATAAAGGAAACCGAATTTAAGAGAATGTCGTCGCTGGAGGATAATCTCAAGGCGAAGATAATCGGTCAGGACGAGGCGTGCGAGCTTGTCGCGAAGGCGATAAAGCGCAGCCGTGTCCAGCTTTCAGAAAAACGCCGTCCCGCGTCGTTCATATTCGTGGGACCCACCGGCGTGGGCAAAACCGAGCTTGTCAAGGTTCTGGCGCGGGAGATGTTCAATACCGTAGATCCGCTTATCAGGCTTGATATGTCGGAGTATATGGAAAAGCACAGCGTGGCGAAGATAATCGGCTCGCCGCCCGGATATATCGGCTATGACGANNCTTACCGAGCGCGTCCGCCGCAAGCCGTACTCCGTGATACTCTTTGATGAGATCGAGAAGGCGCACCCCGATGTGATGAATATTCTGCTGCAAATCCTTGACGAGGGCAAGATCACCGACTCGCACGGGCGAAACGTCAGCTTTGAAAACACGATAATCGCGATGACGTCAAACGCCGGTTCGAGCGACGGTATGAACGGCATAGGCTTTGCGAAGACCTCCGAAGAGGTAAGCAAGGAACGCGCTATGAAGGGTCTGCGCGATTTCCTGCGCCCCGAGTTTCTGGCGAGAGTCGACGAGGTGGTGGCGTTCAAGCCGCTTTCCGAGGATGATTACGCGGCGATCGCGAAGCTGAACCTTGAGGAGCTGCGCGCGCCGCTCTCCGAAAAGGAGCTTGCGCTCAACATTTCCGAGGACGTTTACAAGGCTGTTGCGAAGAAAGCGTTCGGCGGCAAGTTCGGCGGGCGGGATATCCGCCGCGTTATCCGCACGGATATTGAGGACAAGATAGCCGAGCTGCTTATCAACAACAGCGAAAACGACATCAAGTCGGTAGAGATCGCCACAAACGGCAAGAATATCGAGGTAACGGTCAAGTGAGCGTTGTTTTGATAACGGGCGGCAGCGGCGCAATCGGCGCGGCGATAGTCAAGGAGTTCTCCTGCACCGACGACGTTATTTTCACCTACAACAAAAACAAGGATCGGGCGCGGTCGCTGATGGGAGGAAATTGCTTTTGCAGCCCGATGGACATTGCCGATGTAAACTCCGTTGAAGAGACTGTGCAGGGTGTTCTGCGCGAGTTTTCGCATATTGACGTTCTTGTAAATAACGCGGGAATATCGCTTATAAAACCGTTTCTTGATACGACCNNTGGCAGCGAATGATCGATGTGGACCTGACGGGCGTGTTCAACGTGACAAAGGCGGTCGTGCCCGCAATGGTGAGCCGCAAAAGCGGCGCAATAGTGAACGTTTCCTCCGTATGGGGAGTGCACGGCGCGTCCTGCGAGGTCGCGTATTCCGCGGCGAAAGCGGGCGTTATCGGCTTCACAAAAGCTCTCGCAAAGGAATTGGGTCCTTCGGGGATAACGGTGAACGCGATAGCTCCCGGAGTGATCGACAGTCCGATGAACAGCGTGCATCTTTCCGAGGAGGAGCTTGCCGCGCTTGCGGACGAAGCGCCGCTCGGACGTTTG
>DILZ01000085.1:14213-18956 GCA_002425305.1 Ruminococcaceae bacterium UBA5579 | reverse complement strand
AAAAGCGGTTCGTTCGCTCGCCGAAAACCATTTTATCACGGGGCAAGTCCTTGGAGTAGACGGGGGATTTTACTGATGTATAAAGCGGTGATCTTCGATTTTGATTATACGCTGGGCGATACCACGGGCGGTATCGTTCAAAGCGCGAATTACGCCCTGGAAAATCTTGGATACGCGGCTAAAAGCGTTCCCGAGATCAAGCGGACGATAGGGCTGTCGCTGAAAGAAACATTTGCCGCGCTTACGGGCAGCCGCGATAACGGGCAAACGGAGCGTTTTGCAAGGCTGTTCCGCGAGAAAGCGGATGAGGTGATGACGAAAAGCGCGGTGCTATATGACCGCGTTCCCGAAGTTCTGCGCGAGCTTCACAAAACGCGAAAGCTCGGCATCGTCACCACGAAATTTCATTACCGAATTGAAGCGATATTGCGGAAGTTCACCGCAGAGAAATCGGTTGATGTGATAATCGGCGGCGAAGATGTCAAGGAGGAAAAGCCCTCTCCCGAGGGTCTGCTTAAGGCGATATCGCTGCTTGGTCTGCAAAAGAGCAGCGTGCTGTACATCGGTGATAGTATCGTCGACGCTCAAACGGCACAAAACGCGGAGGTTGACTTTGCGGCGGTGCTGACGNNATATGTGCTGACGGGCACGACAGCCGATTTTTCGCAGTATAAAACCGTTTTCATCGGCAGTGATATGTCCGATGTTTTTGATTTTGTGACAAAAGAATAAAACGAACGATGTTTTTTGTGCAATGTGCTGAAAAAAAGCGCAAAACTTCGTCACGGAATTTTCAAAAAAACGGTTGAATTTTTTGAAAAAATATAGTATAATAATTTTGATTTTGAAAATAATTCTCGAGGTTTCGAGTAAAAAAGGAGATAAAGATAGATGAACACAGCGTTTAGATTGTTGTTGGAGAGCACAGCGGCAACCGACGATGGCGCGATAGACCGCATTCAGAAACTGCCCGACGCGGCTTCACAGCTTGCCGATAAGGATTATTGGGGCTCTGTCGGAATACTCGCGCTGACGGGTATTCTGGTCGTTTTCCTTATTCTGGCAATTCTGATCTTCTTCTTCTGGCTTATGGGAACGATCTTCAAGGCTATCGATAAATCGAGAGCGGAGAAGAAAGCGTCCGAGGACGCGGCAAAGTCCGAAGCTCCCGCGGCAGTCGTTGAGGCGGCTGAAACCNNAACCGTTGAAGAAACGGACGACGAGGAGCTGATAGCCGTTATAAGCGCGGCGATCGCGGCTTATGAGGGTGACGGCAATTTCACTATCAGAAGAGTAAGAAAACGCGGCGATAAGAACCCTAAGACACGCTCCGCGTGGAGTATGGCGGGCTTGGGCGGCAATATGCGCCAATTCTAAGGAAAGGAACACCCGATAATGGAAATATTTAAGAGTACTTTTACGGGACTTATCGAAGAATCGGGATTTATGGGTCTTGATCTCAGAAACATTATAATGATCCTGTTGTCGTTTGTCCTGTTCTATCTTGCGATAAAGAAGCAGTACGAGCCGTTGCTTATGCTGCCGATTGCGTTCGGTATGCTGCTGACGAATCTGCCGCTTACGGCTATGTATCATCCGGAGCTGTGGGATCCCGCAACAAACCCGTATTTCGCGCCGACCTACAACACCGATGATCTGAATAATATTTTTGTGACGTTCAAGCAGCACACCTCGCTTGATTACGGGCGGGTGCTGCACGACGGCGGCTTGCTCGATATGCTGTATCTGGGAGTTAAGCTGCAGATATATCCTCCGCTTATCTTCCTCGGTATCGGCTCTATGACGGACTTCGGTCCGCTTATCGCGAATCCGAAGAGCTTCCTTTTGGGAGCGGCGGCGCAGGGCNNAGGGCGGTATCTTCTTTACATTTGTCGGCGCTTGTCTGCTGAACTTTACCGGGCTCGGCGGCGGATTTACTCTTAAGGAAGCAGGTTCTATCGCGATCATCGGCGGCGCGGACGGTCCTACGGCTATCTACCTTACGTCAAAACTTGCTCCGCAGCTGCTTGGCTCTATCGCGGTCGCGGCGTACTCGTATATGGCGCTTGTGCCGGTAATTCAGCCGCCCATTATGAAGCTGCTGACGACCGAAAAGGAGCGTTCAGTTAAAATGGGTCAGCTCCGCGAGGTATCAAAGATCGAGAAGATCGTGTTCCCGATTGCCGTTACCATTATCGTATCGCTGATTGTTCCGAGCGCGGCTCCGCTTGTCGGCGTTCTGATGTTCGGCAACCTGATGAAGGAATCTGGCGTGTGCGACAGACTTGTCAAGACCGCTCAAAACGAGCTGATGAACATCATCACGATATTCCTCGGCATAACGGTGGGAGCGACTGCCGTTGCTTCCAACTTCCTCAGCTGGAAAACGATTTTCATTATCGTGCTCGGACTTATCGCGTTCTGCGTCGGCACGGCGTGCGGCGTATTGCTCGGCAAGCTGATGTATGTGATATCCGGTCACAAGATAAATCCGCTTATCGGCTCGGCGGGCGTTTCCGCAGTTCCTATGGCGGCGCGAGTTTCGCAGAAGGTCGGCGCGCAGACCAACCCCTCAAACTTCCTGCTTATGCACGCTATGGGACCCAACGTTGCGGGCGTTATAGGCTCTGCGGTAGCGGCGGGTGTGCTGCTGTCGGTTCTGGGTTAAACAAATGACGATTTATATGTCCGCCGCCATTGGCGGACATATTTTTCTAAAGGTGATAACGCAATGAGAAATCTGATCAGACTGACGGAGCTTTCCGCAAACGACATATATAAAATATTCCGTATTGCGGACGAGGTGAGGGACGGCAAATATTCCGACATATTGAACGGGAAAAGCGCCGTACTGTTCTTCCCAAGCTCCAGCATCAGGACCAGAGTGACCTTTGAAAAGGGAATACATCTTCTTGGAGGTCAGCCTATCTTATTTCCGACGGACACATTGGACAAAAAAGAAGATTTGAGAGATGTGTGCGGTTATTTGAATAATTGGGCTGATATTCTCGTTGTAAGGCATAAGAGCGTCAAATTATTGGAAACGCTCGCCGAGTTTTCGAACGTTCCCGTTGTCAACGCTATGACGGATATAAATCACCCGTGTGAAATATTATCCGATCTGTTTTCTCTTTCAAAAATCAGAAAGGATTTTACGAAGGATAAGTATCTGTTCTGCGGCAAAAACGGAAATATAGGTCTTGCTTGGAAAGAGGCGGCAGACGTTTTTGGATTTGAGCTGGAGCAATGCTGCGCCAAAGGGTATGAAATTGACGGCATAAAGACCTATGACAACATCAACGAAGCTGTTAAAGGCAAGGATATCATATGCACCGACTCTCTGCCGTCGGATATCGCGGAGGATTTTAAGAGTTGCCGGGTCACCGAAGAGGTTATGGCTATGGCGAACAAGGGCGCGGTGTTAAACCCCTGTCCGCCGTTTTATAGGGGAGAGGAGGTGTCCGACGGAGTTATAGCTTCAAAATATTTTGTCGGATACGAATTCAAGAAATGTCTGCTGAATGTGCAGCAAGCTGTATTGATTTATTGTTTATCATATTGAACACATATCAAAAGGAGGAAAATCAATGAGAACGATCACAGTAAAAGGCGTTGGCACCGCCTCAACAAAGCCCGACCTTACCGTTATATCGCTGAATATCATTGAAAAAGCGCCCGAATACACCGCCGCCGTAAACGGCGCGAATGAGCGCATTGAAAAGCTGCAGGCTGCGATAGCGACGGTCGGGTTTGCGAAAGAGGACTTGAAAACGCTTTCGTTTAACGCGCATACGAACTATGAAAACTATCGTGACGAGGACGGCGTTTACAAAAACAGATTTGCGGGCTACGCTTGCGAATACCACCTCAAGCTCTCGCTGGATTTCGACAACAAACGGCTTTCGGAAACGCTCACGGCAATAGCGAACAGCAGCGCGAACGCGGAGCAGTCTATAGAGTTCACTGTAAAAGAGCCGCAAAAGGTTAGCGCAGAGTTGCTGAAAAACGCCGCACAAAACGCTCACGAAAAAGCGGAGGTGCTTTGCGCGGCGGCGGGCGTTTCTCTCGGCGAGCTTGTGAACATAGAATACAATTGGGGCGATATTTCGATACACTCCGCAAGCGTTTATTCGAAGCAGCTGCGCGGTTTGGACGACGCCGTTCCGGCAGCCGCAATGCCGGAGTTCGAGCCGGACGACATAAGGTCGAGCGACAGCGCGACATTTGTCTGGGAGATAAAGTAAATGCGTATCTACAAACCGTCAATAGGCTCTCTCGCTTTCCCGATAGGCATAATCGTTTACTCGGCGTACAAGCTAATCCGCTTTTCCGCGCTCGGGATAGGGTTCGGTTCGGGGTTTGAGTTTTTGTGGGCTTATGTTGCGGCTATCGTTTTGGGCGGAGTGCTGCCGATCATACTTACGCTCACGCTGAAGATAGAAACGCGCGAATACTTTCTGCCGCGTTTGATATTCTTCCTCGCCGCAATTGCAGCCATTGCAATTCCGCGTGAGTTTGTGGAGATACCAAAGGGCGGCGAGGTGCTCTTGACGGCGATGATTTCGGCGGCGACGCTGCTGTATTTCTACAAGCCGGACCCGACGCGCTTTTCGGAGTGGTGCGTGATATTCCTTTCCACGCCGACGATCTATATGATGGCTTTCTATCTTCTTATTACAAACGATTTCGATAAATTGTTGGGATAAAGTAAACGCGGGGGGGTTCTCGGCGTTTCATTCTGTA
>DILZ01000085.1:0-14095 GCA_002425305.1 Ruminococcaceae bacterium UBA5579 | reverse complement strand
TACATTTCGGTTACAAATAATTACAATGCAGTAACAAATGTTGACGGCTAACCAACTTTTTGCTATAATGAGTAGTAAAAAGGAGGCGGTGCTATGAAGGCGAAGCAGTGGGCGGCATCTCTGTTTTTTCCGTTTTTTATGACGGGACTTCCGGTGTACGCTTATGTTTGGGAGTCGCTGAAAAACGGCGACTGGAGCGTTCGTTTTGCTTTTCGCGGCGCATATATCGCGTTCGCGGCGATAGGGCTGCTTATTATAATACTGACCTGTGCGTTAAAGATAGACACCTCGGAATATTTCATTCCAAGGATCGTGATATCCCAATCCCGCAAGCCGGNNTATCGGTTGTTGTACACTTCGCGATCAATCTCAACTATTGGCTGCCGACACTGTTTTTGCTGATTTTTTTGTCGAACATCATATCCACGCAAGTCATAGTATTCAAAAAATACGCATCCGCAAGGGAATGGCTGATCTGCTTGTTTTCCAATCCCGTTTTAGAGCTGCTTGTCTGTTCAATAATGACTATGTTAGTCGGTGTCCGGCTTGCGGGATTGGGATATTACTCATTTATGTAAATAAAAAGCCGGGGTAAGACCTCGGCTTTTGCGTTTATAAGAGTATCCGCTCGTCGCAATACTCGCATACAAGTATCCCTCCGCGGTTTATGTAGCTGTGCGGCAGATATTTTTCGGTTTGAGTAATACATTTCGGGTTGGTGCACTCGACGCTGTTGTGTATCTCTCCCGTTAGCAGCGGCTTCACCTTCGGCTTTTTTGTCAGCGTGTAGAGTATCAGCGCCATTCGCACATACATTCCGTTGTTCGCCTGTCGGAAGTACGCGGCGCGCGGGTCGTCGTCCACCGCGACCTCGATCTCGTCAACACGCGGCAGCGGGTGCATAACTATCATATCCTTTCGAGCGTACTCCATTTTCGCCTTTGTTAAGCAATACACTCCGCTCTGCTTGATATACTCCTCCTCGCTTTCAAAGCGCTCGCGTTGAATCCGCGTCATATAGAGCATATCGAGATTTCTTATCGCTTCGTCTATCGTGTTCACCTCGGTGAACTTCGCGCCGCGTCCCTTAAGCACGTCCTTGATGTAGCCCGGCAGAGCCAGCGCGGGAGTGGAGATAAGCACGAACTTGTTGTTCGGGAAGCACGAGAGCGCCTTTACAAGCGAATGCACCGTGCGTCCGTATTTCAGATCGCCGCAAAGCCCGACCGTAAGGTTGTCCAGCCGTCCAAGCTCGCATTTCAGCGTGAGCAGATCGGTGAGCGTTTGAGTCGGGTGGAGATGTCCGCCATCGCCCGCGTTGATAACGTGGCAGTCCGCGCATAGAGCCGCCGCCTTCGCCGAGCCTTCCTGAGTATGCCGCATTACGAGAATATCGGAATAAGTGCTGACTATTTTTATTGTGTCCTTGAGGTTCTCACCTTTAGCAACGGAGGAATTGCTCGGGTTATCGAATCCTATAAGAGAGCCGCCCAGCCGCAGCATAGCCGCCTGAAAGCTCATCTGAGTACGCGTTGACGGCTCATAGAACAGCGTAGCCATTATTTTGCCCTTGCATTTCTCACCGTATTCCTCGGGGTTTGCCTTGATCTTTTCGGCAAGCTCGATTATCTCAAGCCATTGCGGAACGGTGTAGTCGTCCATATCTATCAGATCGTTGTAGTTGTCCATAAAATCACCTCATCTATTCCATTATAGCAAAAAACGACGAAAAAATCAAGCAAAAAATATGTCAAAGTTTGTGTTGACAAATACGATTTATTGTGTTATAATAAATAATGAATACTTATAGCTTGTAAACCAATCATTTCCGGAAAGGAGTAAGCAAGGGTCAATGCACGTTCCTATGCGGACGGCAGACATTTGCGTTTACATTATGAAGAAGATACTTATTGTTGATGATTCCGAGATGAACCGTTCTATGCTGAAAGAGATGCTTGAAAAGGAGTATCTCGTATTTGAGACAGAAAACGGAAAAGACGCGGTGGCTATGCTGAGCAAGTATGACACCGAGATCGATCTTGTCTTGCTGGATATAGTGATGCCGGAGATGGACGGCATCGAGGTCCTGAAGATTATGAAGAAAAACGGCTGGCTTTCCGATATCCCCGTTATTATGATAAGCTCGGAGATGGATCCCGCTGTTATCCACGAGGCTTACGAGCTTGGAGCGATGGACTTCATAACCCGTCCGTTTGACATATATGTGGTTCAGAGGCGCTGCCGGAATATGATAGGTCTGTATTCCAAGCAGAAGAACCTTGCGGGAATGGTCGCGGATCAGTATTACGAGCGCGAGAAGGATTCCCGCTTGATGATAGATATCCTCGCGCATATCGTGGAGTTCCGCAACAACGAATGCGGTCTGCACGTTGTCTATGTACAGAGCTATACAGAGATACTGCTGCGTGAACTGATGAAGATCACCAATAAGTCCGTCGGGATAGCCTCTGCCGTCCCAGCGCTCGTGGTGCCAGCGCGCGACATCATACGCCATTTTGACAAGGCAGCGGCAGCAGCAGCGGCAATTTTGACGTGAGAGAATTCGCGAGAGATCTTTTAAAGAACGATTCGCTGTATTCCTCCGACAGACTGCTACACTTGCTGGAGTACGAGAAGATGAAGAACCGCTTCTTTGAGGGAATAGCGGGCGGCTGCTCGTTTGAGTTCAACTCAAGCTCCAAAATGCTTACCCTGTCCCACGGCGCCGCCGATGTGCTGGGCGTCAAGGAAACCTTCATAGACCCCGTTCACGACGAAACGCTTATCAAACTATTTGGTCAGGAAAAGCTCCGCGAGCTTAAAGCTAAGTTCAGAGCATTGCCGCCCGATAATCCGGTAATACAGTTCAACTTCCACGTTATCGTTGACAACAAGTCCGATTCCGAAGAGCCCGAACGACTGTTCAGAATAACCGATACTTCGGAGAACAGCATAAGTTGTCCCGCAACCGCCAAATATACCACATACAAGCTGATATGCCGGGCGGCGTTTACGATAGCGGAGCCTCAGCGTTACACGGGAGTTATCGGAAAGCTGGTTTCTTCGGAGCGGGAGTATGGTATTATGAAGGGAGTTGATATCGGTGACTTTGCGTGAGTGCTATGACAGCATAGGCTCTGACTTTTCCAATGCTGTTACAAGAATGTGCGGCAGAGAGGATATGCTGTTGAAGTTCGCGAAAAAATTCATCAACGATCCCACCTATTCCAGACTTGTTTCGGCGTATGAGGGCGGCGATGTTCAGACTGCGTTCAGAATGGCACATACATTAAAGGGAGTGTGTCTTAATCTGGGTCTGGATAAGCTGGAGGCGTCCTCGGCAAGTCTTACGGAGGCTTTGCGAAACGCTGAAACGTTCACCGATGAAGCCACCGCGCTTTACAATCAGGTAAAGCTCGACTATGATATGACAGCGAAGGCGATAAGCGCCGTTGACGATCAATAACTGAAATCTCCCTCAATGACGCGGGTCGTTGGGGGAGATTATATTTTTAAGGGAGGGACATTATTATGATAAAACACATTGTAATGTGGAAATTCAAGGAGGGCGAGCGTGAAAATATGCTGTTATTCCGCGAGCGTCTGCTGGCGCTTAAAGGTCAGATACCGGAGATACTCTCGATGGAGGTAGGCATAAACGTGAACCCCTCCGAAAGAAGCTACGACGCGGTTCTGGTGTCGGAATTTGACAGCCTTGAAGCGCTGAAGGCGTACAGCGTAAATCCGCTGCATCAAGCGGTCGCGGAGTTCTGCGCGTCAATACGGACAGGTTCGGTGAGCGTGGATTATGAGTGTTGAGCGCGTGGAGCACGGGTTCGCACCCGTGTTTGACGAGAATTCACGCGTGCTGATACTCGGTACGATGCCGTCGCCGAAGTCCCGCGAGGCGGGGTTTTACTATATGCACCCTCAAAACCGCTTCTGGAGAACGCTTTCGGCGGTGCTTGAAGAGCCTTTTCCGCTCACAGCTGACGAGCGGCGGCAGCTTTGCTTGCGGTGCGGAGTTTCGCTTTGGGACGTTCTCGCAAGCTGCGATATCGACGGCGCGTCGGACAGCTCGATAAGGAACGCCGTGCCGAACGACATTCGCGGTCTGCTCGCCGAATGTCCGATAAAAGCGGTGTTCACCACGGGCAAGAAGGCTCACGAGCTGTATCGGCGCTTTTTTCCCGACCTGATCGCGGACGTGTGTTTGCCGTCAACAAGTCCCGCAAACCGCGCGGTATCTGATGATGATCTGCTAAAAGAATACAGTGTCATTAAGGAAGTGATAAAATGAACTATTCAGACGAGCTGAAAAAGCTGTTGGCTATGGAATACGGCTGCTCCGAGAGCGATGTGACCGGCGGCGAAAACATAATCACGTCGTCCGCGAACAGGCGCGGAAGAAAATATCCCGGCGACGACGGTTTTTTCTCAATGGCGACCTTGGGGAGCGGCNNCTTATGACCGCTGACGAGCGGCTTTTGCCGTTTTTACGCGAGTTTGTCAAGAACGGCGGACAAGGGCATTGGCTGTTTGAGATAGAAAAGCTCGCAGCACTCGAGCGGGAGCTTTCCCGCTTCGGGTACAGACTGCACGGCTTCGGACCGCACCATATGTTCCTGCCGCGGTTTTCCGTGGAGCAGCCGCGAAAATATCCCGTAAAGCGCCTTGAGCTTTCGGAGTTCAAGCAATTTTATAAGGACAAGCGGTTTCCGAACGCCCTTTGTGAGGAATACTCCGAGGAACGCCCCGACGTTATCGCGCTTTTGGCGATGGACGGCGATGATATTATGGGAATGGCGGGAGCGTCGCGCGACTTCACGGGTTTGCCAAGCTGGCTTCAGATAGGCATAGACGTGCTGCCCGAATACTGCGGCAGGGGCGTCGGAGCTTTCCTTGTAAACGAGCTTACGAAGGTCATACAAGAAAACGGAGACATTCCGTTTTACGGAACATCTCCGGCGAATATACACTCGCAGAACATAGCGATAAGCTGCGGATACCGCCCCGCGTGGGTGGAGATATCCGCCGAGAAAAAGGAGAAAAATATGGACGACAAGGAAAAGAAAACCGACGAAACCTCCGATGCCAAAACCTGGGTCGATGATATGAAGCAGGAGCTTGAGGATTATATCGAGGAGCAGGGAATTTATATAAGGCAGTGACCGGCGGCTGAATATCACACGCCGAACAGTCTTGCAACATTTGCGATAACGCCGCAGACGAGTATACCGCAAAGCGTAGGTATAATAAAGCCGAGCGCCGCCCATTTCCATTCGCCCGATTCCTTTTTTATCGTAAGCAGCGAGGTGGAGCAGGGAAAGTGCATAAGCGTGAAGATTATCACACACACCGCCGTTATCGGAGTCCAGCCGTTCGCGGTGAACAGCTCGAACATCTGCGCGGGCGCAAGCTCCGAAAGCGAGCCTAACTGCATATACGCCATAACAGCAAGCGGGATGACTATCTCGTTAGCCGGAAGTCCCAGTAAAAACGCGGTGAAAATAACTCCGTCAAGTCCGATAAACCGCGCGAACGGATCGAAAAAATCCGTGATATGGGAAAGTAAAGTAGCGTCGCCCGCCGTGACGTTCGCGAGTACCCAAATGACCGCTCCGGCCGGAGCAGCCACCGCTGCGGCTCTGCCGAGAACAAAGATCGTTCTGTCTATCAGGGAGCGCACCAATATCTTGCCGAGCTGCGGTTTGCGAAACGGCGGCAGCTCCAGTGTGAACGACGACGGCTCGCCTTTGAGCAGCGTTGCCGAAAGTATTTTGGATACCGCAAATGTCGCGAATATGCCCAGCAGTATCACCAGCGTAAGCACGAGTGCCGACAGAATACTTCCCGCAATTCCTCCGGCACTCACGAAGAACAGCGAGATCAGCGTGATTATCATCGGGAAACGTCCGTTGCAAGGCACAAAAACGTTCGTCAGCATTGCGATAAGACGTTCCCGTTTGCTGTCGATTATCCTGCACCCGACTATTCCTGCGGCGTTGCACCCAAAGCCCATACACATTGTAAGAGCCTGTTTTCCGCAAGCCTTGCATTTAGCGAACGGCCGGTCGAGATTGTAAGCCGCGCGCGGCAGATACCCGAGGTCTTCAAGCAGTGTGAACAGCGGAAAGAAGATCGCCATAGGCGGCAGCATTACGGCTATCACCCACGCCAGAACTCTGTACGCGCCGTCGACTAGCAGACCGGAAAGCCATTTGGGCGCGTGAATGTTCGCCATAAACTCGCCAAGTCTGTCGCCTACCCAAAACAGCCCCTTGCTGAGCAGCTCGGACGGGTAGTTAGCGCCAACTATCGTTATCCAAAAAATACACATCAGCATAAGTATCATTATCGGATACCCAAATGCCTTGCTTGTGAGTATTTTGTCGGCTTTGGAAATGCGCCTTCCGCTGAGGCTCACCGCGCCGTCGCACGCTTCCTCGGCGTTCAGCAGTATGCAGGACACTATGCGGTCTTTAAGTATGTCGAGAGTTATCCCGTTTTCGGCAAGCAGCTTTCGAGCCGCGTTTATCGCGTCGGAAAGCTCTTTGATATCCGATATGCTCTTTCCGACAGATTTTTCGATCTCTTTTGTGAGGGAGCTGTCGTTGTCTATCAGCGCAAGCGCCGTTCTGCGCGGCGGAATGGAGCAGTTGAAGCGTTCGCGGACAACAGGCTCCACAATAGCGACAGCGTCCTCAATTGGCTTTATATAGCGAAGACGGCGCGGGCTTGGTAGTGTTTTGCCGCTGCAAAGCTCGTCGATCCGTTCGGTTAGCCGTTTCAGTGTGCGTTTGTCGTGAGCGTTCGTGCCGACTACGGGTACGCCGAGGTTCTTTTCCAGCGTCTTAAGGTCTACCGAAATACCCCGCCGTGCTGCTTCATCGAGCAGATTTACGCAGACAAGCGTTTTCGGGCAGATCTCCATTATCTGCAAAGCCAGGTTCAGGCTGCGCTCAAGGCAGGTCGCGTCGCACACGACGATCGTTGCGTCGGGTTCGTCAAAGCAGATGAAATTCCGTGCCGCCTCCTCTTCGGCGGAGTGTGCCAGCAGCGAATATGTTCCGGGAAGATCGGCGACGGTGTAGGAATAACGTGTCGTTTCAAACCTTCCGACTGCGGCGGTTACCGTTTTGCCCGTCCAGTTCCCCGTATGCTGATGAAGACCCGTAAGCGCGTTGAACACGGTGCTTTTTCCTACGTTTGGGTTGCCGCCGAGCGCTATTGTCTTATCATTTTTGCTGCGCCGCGCGGTCTTTTTTGAACTGTCGCAGCGGTTTTTCACACCAAATCCCGTTGACCCGAATGAAAGTCCCATTCAAATCCCCCTTACGACAACGCCTTTACAATCGGCGGCGCGTATCGCTATCACAGCGCCGCGTATCAGATACGCCGAGGGGTCGCCCATAGGACTTTGCCCTATGCATTCCACCGGCGTGCCGCTGCACAGTCCTATATCAAGAAGTCTGCGACGCATCGCGCCCTTGGTCTCTAAGTCCTTTACTACGGCGCGTTCACCGACCTTTATTTCGTTTAATGAGCATATTTTCATATAATTTCCTCCGCTGATAGTTTAATAGAGAATAGTTGGTTAGTAGTTAGTTTATGTTTGTGACGTAAGCCGTGACGTTTACAGCGTCTCAGTAAAGCAGCTCTGACTTTGATCAGCTCAGCCGAAACGCTGCAAATGTAACAATACGAGAAACTTACAATAACTAACGACTAACTACTATTCTCTATCAAACTAAACTATAATTTTATTACCTCAAATAAATTCTGAACGATCTCCCAGTTGGGGATAAAGCAGCGGTTGATCGTCCAATATGAAGCGCCCGCAAGGTCGAACTCGTCTATAAGACGCAGCTTTGCGTCGATGCTCATCGCATCGTCGAACCATACGACGTGCCGAGTGCCGTTTTCGGTGTAGTAGAAGTACGGCGTCTGCGACTTCTCGTCGTAGAATATCTCCGAGTTGTTCTTGACAGCGAGGTCGAGCGCCGCTATAAACCCGATGCTTGAAGCCGCCGTGCCGCGTGAGNNTAGGGCAGCGTCCAGTCGTAGCCGTAGTTCGGCATACCCATCAGTATCTTACCGGACGGTATCTCCGTCGCCGCGTATTTCAGAACCTTCCGCACCTCTTCAATGGGCTGAACGCTCATAGGCGCGGAGTATGTGTACCCCCACTCATAAGACGCACAATGATTACATACACGCCTATAAAATTATTTGCCGCTCTTCGGCAAACGGGGATATACATCTAAGGTAAAGCAATCAGGGGAAATGTCGTGCCGCTGACCGCTTTGATTTTTTTCGTAGTAAGCTCGCTCGATAATTATTTTGAGCCAGTTGTTTTTTTCTGCCGGAGAAAGAGTATTATACGTCTCAAGCAAGCGAGATATAGCAGGTGCAAATTCTGTTTGAACCTTCTGACGTTCCAGCGCGAGGGCATATTCGGATTTTATGGTATCTATCCGGCCGCCGATTTCGGAAATCTGCGTTTCCAAGACCGAAGAGCGCTGTTTGAAGACTTCCTCGCTATATGTTCCTCGCTCAAAAAATGTGTAGACATTATCGAGCTGTTTTTTCAACGAAACTACTTCTTTTTCCAAACTCGCAATCGCTGTCGTGAGATCCTCGCTCTGAATTTTTTCTTGTTCCAACTGCTCTTTTGAAACATCATACTCGCTGATCCAACCGCGCAGAATACTTAAAAGCCGCTGCTCCACAAGCGGGAACGGAGAGGCTATATTGTTGCAACCCGCCGTGTTACAGCCGATATACGCGCTTGTCTGCCGTCCCGACGGAGCGCGCATTGACATCGCGTGGTTGCATTTTGCGCAGTACAGTAATCCGGCAAAAGGGTTCTGGCTCTTAGAGCGGTACTTGATAGGCGTAGGCGGATTTTCAGCATGCAAAGTTTGAGCTTTCTCGAAAACCTCATCCGAGAGGATAGCTTCGTGGAGCCCATCGACGAGCAGATAATCGCCGCCTTCAGCAAATTCGCGGGTTTTCTTTTTGCCCTCGGGCGTAACCACTCGCTTAACCTTGCGATAACCCCACCTTATTTTTCCGATATATACAGGGTTCATCAGCATATTTTTCACGCCGTATATCGTCCAATAATCCTTTCCAACAACCGATTTTATACCCAACTCATTCAGACGGACGGCGATGGCGTGAGGTCCGAGACGCTTCTTTTCTCCGTTGATCTCTGCTCCGTCGGTGTACCATTCAAAAATCATTCGGACGATTTTTGCTTGTTCCTCGATTATTTCAAGCGTAAAGCCTTTCTCATTTTCGAGCTTGACCTTTTTATACCCATATGGCGGAACGCTGCCAACATACTTTCCTTCTTTCGCCGAAGCCTCGCGGCCGCGCATAAGCCGTCGGTTTGTGGTTGTGAACTCGCGGCGAGACATAAACAAGCTAAATTCAACATACTCCTCGTCCATCTCGTCGTTCGGATTGTATATTTTTATTGGGGTAATAATTTTTGTATCCGAATACTTGAATGCCTGCGCCACAAGGCCTTGATCTATGGTGTCGCCTCTCGCAAGTCGCTGAATTTCCATAACCAAGACGCCGTCCCATCTCCCGGCGCTAACCTCAAAAAGCAATTTTTGCATCTCCGGGCGCTCGGCAATTAGCTCACCAGATACAACTTCCTGATAAATTTTGCTTATCGGCAGGTTTAACCTTTGGGCGAGCTCTGTCAGAGCGGCTTTGTGTCTGGAGAGAGTCTCGCCTTCCCCGTGAGCCTCCGCCTCGAGGTCGGCGCGGGATTTCCGCAAATAAATACAATATTCGCCCATATATCCTCCTTTTTTCAAGAAATGTTGGAAAATATCGAAAAACAGATATTCCACTTATGCGAAAAAATGTGTTATAATTAAAATCAGCACCGGTGACTACAATGAAAGGATGCTCTGCTATGGAAAACGCGCAGGAAAACAACAAAACAGAAGCCGAAGAATTCTCTGCGGTCACCGTTTACGCTGCTCAAATCTTCGAGCGGCTTTCGCCCGAGCTCCGGGCGGAAATACTCGAGATACTCCGTAAACTCAGCAAATAAAGCACATCAATCCCCATCGCGGCGCGGTGGGGATTATTTGCAGCAGAATTGACAAGGCTCGTATTTGCCCTCGGCGTCTTCTTTATCTGTTTTTATTGTAGTGCCGCTGGCGAGAACACAGTCCTCTTGCATATGGTACTTCTTTCGCCACGCATTTTTTGCCGGCTTTATCTCACAATACACATAAACCTTTCCGCCGATGCAAACGTCGCAGGGAATCGCATCCTCTGCAAGAGAACTTTTCGCAACGCCAAACGGGGAAAAATCTGTCTTCAGATAGTCTTCCCATTGTTTTATTTCGTGAGCCAACTCCGTGCAGTTCGGATCGGAGTGATATGTTCTCCAATGCCCACCGCTTTCCTTGTAAACGACATAATCATCGGTCGTTCCCGGATAATATGTGCCTTGCAGAGCTTTGAGCGGAAACTCGCTGCCAATATTATATGCCGTATCTACCCACGTCCCTTTTTCGAGGTCTTCGCTCGTCCAAGCTGCGTTTATGCCCGAACCCGCGCCGGCAACAACCGACAGCTTTGGAGAAACCAAGCCATAGGAACTTGCTTTTTCCTTAGTAAAATCCGTTGAAAGCACAACCGCATCGGCGAAAGCCCTGCCGTTGTAGCTTTTCAAAGAAACATACACGCTTGCGCCCGCCGACGAATGAGCGCTTATCTCAATTTCTTGAGAAGCCAGCGAGCTTGACTCTTTCAAGTGAGAATACAGAGCGTTCTCAAACTCGGCCGACATAATATCCTCGGAAGAATTNNAGGCTTGTTGCGGCGCTGGATTCCCTCGGAGGCTGTGAACTGCATCCGGCGGAAAAAAGCGCAGCAATTAAACACACCACTAAAAATGTCCTTTTCATAAAATATTGCCTTTCTTGTATTTCCCCGCCGATCGGCGGGGATTTTTTATTTTTCGTTCAGAAAGCCTTTCATAATACTTATGACAAGCAATTTCTTTTCGTCGGGCAGCGCCTGAAAAAGTTTCATAAACTCTGCCGTTTCGGGGTTCGCTTTCAAAGCTGCAGCGGTTTCTTTCATTTCTTCCTCATTTCCCCAGCCCATAAGTTCTGCAGGCGTTGTACGCAGCGCTTTAGCGAGCGGCTCCAATACCGTAATAGGCATATTATTGATGTCGTTGCTTTCGTAGCGGTATATTGTAGCTCGATTTTTTCCCAATTTCTCTGCTAACTCATCTGCGCTCAATCCGAGTTTGGTGCGACGTTCTTTGATTCTTTCCCCTATTGTCATTTTAATCCCCCCTTCTACTTAATATTCTATCACATTATTTGCAAAAATGCAACAAATATTTTGCAAAAGCGCAACAAAAATATTGCACAAATTTGCACCAAAAAAATTATGCAAAAGGGAGATTTTTGCATAAATGCGAAAATAATGGTTGACTTTTGCGAAAAGTTATGCTAATATTGATTTAGTCGCAGATGTGCGACAGTAAAAAGGGAGGTGAGAGAATGGTAAATGTGGAATTGCTGTTTGCAACGATAAAAGAAAAGCACACAAATATTCGCGAGATAGCACAGGCGATAGGCGTAAACCACTCTACTCTTTATCGCAAGCTGAAAAACGGCGGTGTTGGGCTTACAATTTGCGAGGTAGAGGGTATCGCTAAGTTTCTCGAGTTGACAGGCAAGCAAATCAACTTGATTTTTTTTGCTTGCTTTGTCGCATAAGTGCGACAACGGAAAGCGTAATACATACGGCAACTGCCCAAGCCGACACAGCATAGAATGAACGGAGGTGATTTGAATGAAAAAGCCTGTCGAGCCGCACGTTGCGGAGGTTATACGCGACGAAAGCGGGCGGGTGCTCGGTCGGATATGCGACAATTTTGTTGTAAAGACGCAGGAAGAGGTTGACGGCATCCTCAAGCAGCTCGGCAGACTTTGGGCCGAGTCCGTGCAGAGAGCTTACTGCACGCTCGCGGAAGGAACAGCGCCGCCCGAGGAATTGGAACGCTGCCGCGAGGCAATTGCACTTTATGAGAAAAGCAAGCTCAAGAAGGGAGCGTAAATTTATGCCCGAGAAAATTCCCGAGCTCGATTACACCGTAGAAAGCAAAATCTTTTGTTCTCGCTGCGGCTGGTCGGGAAATGTGGAGTTTTATAATTTCAGTTTCGACAAGGACGATTTGTCAGACATTTACTTTGTATATGACTGCTGTTATTGCAACGAGGAATTCGACAGCACGGAGCCGCCGAACGACCGTTTCATTCCGACGGCGAAAGCAATCTGGAGTAAGCATAGAGCAAACGTTGAGATTTGTGAGAAATGCTGGGACGAGTGGAACGAGCAGGACGAGCGGGAAGAGTTGAGCAGAACCAACGGCGCGAGCACTTTGTGTCAGGGCTTTCGGTACTTGGAAAAGCTCGATCCCTTCCGCGAGGGGTTGAGTGTTCCGAAGTGTCCGAAAAACAAGTTTAAGGAGGTGTGACCCTATGAAACCGATGGGAAAATCGAGGCTGCAGAAAATACTGTTCCATTACCTTGAGGAGACCTCGCCCGAAAAGCTCGAGCGGCTGATGTACGAGCGCAAGAAATGGATGGATCAGTGCGGCGACATTCTGTATTATAAACCCGGTCACTTTCTGGGAAAAAGCTTCGGAGGTTATAGCCCCGAAACGCTCGAGGCCTCTATAACATTCGGAGAGGTGGTTTGGGAATTCAAGGTCGAGGCTCGCAGATACTCCGGCAAAGATTACTATTATGTAGAGCTTGAGGAATCGCGCTTCGTTGACGACGAAAAAAAGCAGGTTTTTCAGGGCGGCGTTCGTTATCGTTCGGATTTTTCGCTCGACGATTCCGGGCTCAGAGGCAAGCCGTCTCGCGAGCTGATTTGTGAAAGCCTTGCGAGAAAGGAAAGGACAAGCGCATGAGGGAAATTAAATGTCGCGGGAAAGCCAAAAGCGGAGTATGGATTTTCGGTGATCTGGTGCATTATCAGAACGGTACACAGATTTGGAAAGAAGGAAGCCTCAATTATTCAGTTGTTTCCGATACCATTGGCGAATCACAACCAAGCTGGACAAGAATCAGCGTGAGATTTACGAGGGTGATGTCCTTTTAGATAAGCGCGGGAAAAGATGGCGCGTCTGCTGGGATGAAGTTTCGACAGGCTTTGTGCTTGTGGACTCGAAAGACGATGTGAGGTGTTTTTTCCACGACAGTGAAACATACGAGATCATCGGCAACATTCACGATGATCCTCATTTGATGGAGGTGTCCGGCACAGATGAATGAGAGCGATATTACGATTATCAGCAAAGGCCGCTACTGCGACACTCTGACCGATAAAAGCGGCGAAACGTGTTCCTTTATGATAGAAACGTTCGTGCTTCGGCTTTCCGCAAGCCTCAAGAGAGAGTGGGAGCGCGGAAACGCTCCGCAGACCTATTCCGAGATGAAAGAGAACGAAGATAGGTACCTTGAGTATCTTGCCGAAAAGGAGCGCGTCAAAGAGGAATGTGAGGCGAAAATCAAGGAGTTCCTTTGCCTCGAC
This sequence comes from Ruminococcaceae bacterium UBA5579, assembly GCA_002425305.1. Classification (GTDB taxonomy): domain Bacteria; phylum Bacillota; class Clostridia; order Oscillospirales; family Ruminococcaceae; genus CAG-115. The sequence continues at coordinate 498 of DILZ01000085.1, read as the reverse complement.
AAGGACGAGCACGTCACGATCACTCAGAACGTCGCGGCAATTTTCACGGTCGTTAAAATACGGCAGATTGGTGACGAGGCATAAGGAGGCGATGGATAAGTGATTATTCAGAATCCGCATTTTACATCACGCGAGGTTTTAAGCCTTGAATGGCTGATTCGCAACGAGATTTCACGCTTGGAAAAATCGCTTTGCAGGCCGAAAAACAGCAGCGAAAAAACAGCGTCCGTTAAGGCTTCTATAAGCCACTATAAATCTATTCTTGAAAAGATTGTCGGAAAGGAGATCATAGATAACGATGAATGAACTTACTCGCTGCAAGTGCGGCGGCAAAGCGGCTATGCGGTTTTTGCCGGAGATGGGAGTGTTTATGATAGGCTGCGAGGGCTGCAAGGATTGCCTCGGCGCAGATACAAGCCAGCGCGCCGTTGAGCTCTGGAATGAAAAACAGCAGCGCCCGGCAGCGGACAAGCCCGAGGCTGTGCCGTTCTCCGAGGA
>DILZ01000089.1:49195-54521 GCA_002425305.1 Ruminococcaceae bacterium UBA5579 | reverse complement strand
GCGCTACGCTGACGAGACCGGTTGCCCTACGCTTCGCTCCGGGCGACACTTTTTGAAAATCACTCGTCGCAGGTGCGTTGCTGTGAGTAATTACGCGCCTGTTACTGCTCCCCGAAAGGTTGTCTTCTCGCAACCCGTGAGCGGCGCAAGGCGGCAAGCCCACGTCAATTGACCTTTGCACGCTTACTGATAGACAGCAGCAAGCCCATTTCCCAAAGCTGCAGAACCAACGCCGTGCCTCCATAGCTGAAGAACGGCAGCGAAATTCCCGTGTTGGGAACACAGCACAGATTTACCGCGATATTTAACAGCGCCTGCAATCCGATCTGTATCGTTATTCCCGTCGCCAAAAGGCAGCCGAACTTATCCTCGGAGCGTCTTGCGATATAAAGACCGCGCATTACAAATATAATAAACAGCAAAATCACAAAAACGCCGCCGACAAGGCCGAATTCCTCGACCAATATAGCAAAAACAAAGTCGTTTTGAGCGAAAGGCAGATAACCGTACTTCTGGCTGGAGTTGCCGAAGCCCTTGCCCCAAACTCCGCCCGAGCCTATCGCCAACGCGGATTGGTAATTCTGAAACGATCTGTCGCCCGGTTCGGAGAGCGGATCCATAAACTCGATACGCTCCTGGAAATAGCCCACCTTTACGACGCTTACCAGCAGGAATACCGCAAGCACTCCGACTATCGCTATCGGCAGCGCCTCCTTAACGTTCACGCCGCCTACGAACAGCATTACCGCAAACAGCATAAACACGATAAGCAAGCACGACAAGTGCGTCTGCACTATGATGGACGCCGCCACGGGCACCATTATCAAAATCGGCTTTACAAGCCCGGCGTAAAACATCCGCATTTTGTCGGAGTTCTTGTGGATATAGTATGCCAAAAAGACCACCACGGCGACTTTAAGAAAGTCCGACGGCTGGAACTGTCCAAACAGCGGCACTNNTCCGCCATCCGCCTCGATACCGATTATCGGGCACAGAAAGTTCATCCCGATAGTCAACACCAAAATAATGTGGGCTGCCGTGATGTGCCGCTTTGAGGACTCGTGACGCAGGAAGCGGTAATCGAACAGCGTAAACAGCGCCATTCCGGCAAGTCCAATAACCGCCGCCGTCATCTGCTTGCGGACATACGCGNNTAGCTGTCGCCGCCGTTATCACGATATGAATACGCGATACTCGCCGAGAACATCATAGTGATGCCGATAGCGAGCAGCACCAGCGTGATCATCAGCATAGGGATATCGACTCTGCCTTCAACGCTCAATATCCTTACGCGATTGGGATCGTATTCTTTTTTCTTCTTTTTGGGCTTTATTCTCTCAACTGGAGCTTTCTGCGGAGCAAGCTTAACCTTTGGCTTCACATTCGGCTTTGGCGCGGGGCGCGTTTCCGATGCTCGTCGCATACTGTCCGCTCTTACGGGTGCGGGACGCTCACCGTTCGGACGAACACCGCCGCGCTGCGCGATGGAANNCGGCGCGCGTTTGCGCCGATTCCGCGCGGCTGTGTGCCAGAACGCTGCGCGTTTTGCGGTCTGCCGCCCGATCCGCCCCGTGCCAACGCACTTTTTGGCGGCGCGGGTCTTCCCTTTTGGGGAGCTTTTGTTGATCGCTGCATTTTATCCTCCTCTTTTAAGGTGACCTCGGAATTTTGAAACTACACGCCGTCATTTAAATACATTCAGTGCAAGGAATATCGCAAGCACGCCGAACAGCAATCCCACTATCGAGAAAATGCTGTCTATCTTAAGCTCACTCCAGCTTGAAAGCTCAAAGTGATGATGTATCGGCGTCATTTTGAAAAGCCGTTTTCCCTCTTTTGTATGGTTCATCTTTCTCGTAATTTTGAACACGGTAGACTGTATCACCACGGATAGCGCCTCTAAAACGTACACTATCCCGGCTATCACCATCAAAACCTCCGCGCTGCAGCCAAGTCCCAGAGCGCACACTATCCCGCCCAGAAACATCGAGCCGGTGTCGCCCATAAACACCTTAGCGGGCGGAGCGTTCCACGTCAGGAAGCCTATACAGCCGCCCGCCGCGCAATACGCCAGCAGCTTCTGCCCGAACATTCCCATAAACGCCGCAATAACGGAAAAAGCTATCACATAAACGGTCGTAACGCTGCTGCAAAGTCCGTCTATCCCGTCCGTAAGGTTCACCGCGTTTACCATATAGATGATAAGCACACCGACGATCGGATAGTAAAACAGCCCCAGATCCCACTGCGCTCCCCAGGGAAGCATAATGACCGTGCGCGAAAGACCGCTTATATAAAGCGTCGCGAAATACGCCGAGATTATCATTACCTGAAAGATCACCTTTTGTATCCAGGTAAGCCCCTCGTTGTGCTTTTTCTTTACCTTGATGAAGTCGTCCAGAAAGCCCATCAGCCCGAACATCAGAGCCATTATCATTCCGGACACAGCGCGTATGAATTCGGGCTTATCCGTGCCCGTGTAATTCGCGCCGCTGTACCCGAGAATTATCATTCCCGCCGCAAAGCATACCGTCACCGCTATGATGAACGAGATGCCGCCCATTGTGGGCGTGCCTTCTTTTTTCGCCTTGTGCCATTTCGGACCGATGTCCAATATTGTCTGACCGTATTTCAGCTTGTGCAGCAGCGGGATAAGCCAATATCCCGATAGCCACGTCAGCACGAACGACCCCAAAGCCGCCCCCACAAATATCCAAGTATTCATCTGCCGTCACCTATTTTTTCCGCAATTTCTTCCATTTTCATACTGCGGCTACCCTTGAACAATATCACGTCGCCGCTTTTTATATCATCGAGAAGCGCCTTTGTAAGCTCCTCCTTGTTTTCACTGTGAGTTACGGGCACTCCCCTTTCGGAGAGCTTATCCCGCAACGCCGCCATTTCGCGTCCGTAGAGATAAAACGCGTCCGCAAGCTCGGATAATTCGGAAAGCTCCGCGTGCAGCCGCCTTGAATGCTCTCCAAGCTCAAGCATATCGCCTAGCACCGCTATTTTTCGTCCGCTCATCGTTGAAAGAACGTTCAGCGCGGACTTCATCGACATGGGGGAGGCGTTGTAGCAATCGAGTATCACGGTAATATCGCCGCGCTTTTCTATCCGCTGCCGCATTCCCGAGCTTTCATAGCGCATAAACGCGGAAACGATCCTATCCTCTGCTATCCCGAATTCAACCCCGACCGCAAAAGCCGCCAAAGCGTTAAGTATATGGTGTTCTCCCGACGCGGGAACTGCCGCCTTATATTCTTTGCCGCCGTACAGCAGGGTGAACTCCTCGCCGCCGTCCTTATGGACGATATTTTCCGCGCGTATGTCGTTCTCTTTGCCGAAGCCGTACTTTATCAGCCTGTGAGATCCCGTCTGCTCCCTCGTGAGCTTTCCTAAGAACTCGTCGTCGCCGCAGACGATAAGCGGCGAGCCGTTTTCCATACCGTCGAGTATCTCCAGCTTTGCCGCCAGAATATTTTCGCGCGTTTTAAGGCTCTCGATATGACACCAGCCGATGTTCGTTATCACGGCGCAATCGGGGTGTGACGCTTCGGATAACACGGATATCTCGCCCCGATCGCTCATTCCCATTTCAATGACCGCCGCGCTGTACTCCTCGTTTAATTGAAACAGCGTCCTCGGAAGCCCGATATCGTTGTTGAAGTTTCCTTCCGTTTTGAGAGTGTTGAAACCCGCCGACAAGACCGCGTATACCATATCCTTAGTGGACGTTTTCCCGACAGAGCCGGTAATTCCGCACAGCCTTACCGCAAACTTATCGCGATGATACCGCGCAAGCCTCAGCTGCGCCGCTCTTGAATCGCCGACGCGTATTATCGGGATATACGCGCTCACGCCGCTGCGGTCGGAGATCGCCGCCGCCGCGCCGTTTTGTGCCGCTTGCTCTATATAATCATTGCCGTCAAAGCGTTCGCCCTTTACCGCGACAAAAAGCGATCCCGGCTCTATCGTCCGCGTGTCCGTGGAAACGCACTTCACTTTAACGTCCGCGCCGATAAGCTCTCCGCCCGTTGCCTGCGCTATCTCTTTGGTTGTGAACATTCTCATTCCGCTTCCTTAAAGTATTCTTCAACTATCTCCTTCTCATCGAAGTGATAGTAGGTGTCGCCTATCGCCTGATAATCCTCGTGACCCTTGCCGCAAAGCGCAACGACGTCGCCCTTTTCGGCGATCTCAAGCGCACGGATAACCGCCGCTTTCCTGTCCGTGAACTCCTCGTGCGGAACGTTCGCGGGTATACCCTTTACAACATCGTCTATCGTCTGTTGAGGGTCTTCGTGGCGCGGACTGTCGGTGGTGACTATCAGAATATCGGAAAACCTCGCCGCCGCCGCGCCCATATCGGGTCGCTTGCCCGCGTCGCGCTCTCCCGCCGCCCCGAACACCGTGATAAGCCGTCCGCTCGTCAGTGGCTTCAGCGTACCGAGCAGCTTCTCTAAACCGTCATCGGTGTGGGCGTAATCGCGTATCACGGTAAATTCGCCGCGATACAGCGTTTCAAGCCGCCCCGCAACGCCCCTGACATTTTGCAGCGCGTTTATTGCTTCGTCAAGCGGTATTCCTGTCAAATGAACGGAAAGCGCCGCTTCTATCGCGTTCATAACGTTGTATTTTCCCGTAAGCGCAAACCGCACCGGATAACTCTTGTGCGCCGCGCTGTCGGTGAGTATGAACTCGCTGCCGTCCGGCTTCAGCTTCACGAACGCCGTGTAATAATCCGCTTTGCCGTCCACCGATACCGTTTTGCACGAAATGTTGTTTTCACGGCAATATGCCGCGATCTGTGCTCCGTACTCGTCATCGACGTTCACAACGGCGTTTTCGCACATACCGAAAAGCCGCCGCTTGGCTTCAAAATAGCTCTCCATCGTTTTATGGTAGTCAAGATGATCGCGCGTCAGATTGGTGAACGCGCCTACCTTAAAGCCATCCGCCGCGAAACGATATTGCGCGAGCGCCTGAGAGCTTGCCTCGATAAAGCAATACTCCGTGCCCTCTTCGACCATTTGCGCGAACAGCCGATACAGCTGGNNTTGACCGTCGTGCGAATATTTAAGACCGCCGCCCGTGTCCGTTCCCAACGTGCCGATAACGCCCGTGCGATATCCCAACTCCCTTGTTATCCCCGCGCAGAGGTTGGCTATCGTGGTCTTGCCGTTCGTTCCCGTTACCGCGCATATCTTGAGCTTTCGCGCCGGGTGACCGTAAAATGCCGAAAGCAGCTCGGGATATAGCTTACGGGAATTTGCGGTGTTTATCTCGCGCTCCAGCCCAAGACGCTCCTGCGTGACTACCGCCG
>DILZ01000089.1:38192-49135 GCA_002425305.1 Ruminococcaceae bacterium UBA5579 | reverse complement strand
GCCTCGACCTCGCGGCTGTCGGAGGTAACTCCCGAAACGCCGAAATCCATCAGTTCTTCCGGAACAGCGCAAATCCCCGCAAAAAGCTCTCCGATATTCACGAATTCACTCCCTTTTCAGAGGTCGGAAAATAAAAGGAAAAAGCCCAACCTCTAACCTCTTGCCTCTAATCCCCAAAACTGCTTGCCTGGAACGTGACTTCAATGACCGTTCCCTTGGGCAGCGACATTCCCGACGAATAGCTTTGAGTTTTTGCGGTCGCGTCCGCGTTTGCCGCCGCGCCGCCCGTCAGCTTGATATTGAAGCCCGCGTTGGTGATAAGCTCGTTTGCTTCCGCGGCGCTCTTGCCTATAACGTCGGGTACGGTGCCGTATTCAAGCTCCGCGTCGCCCACATAGACCACGACCGTCGAGCCTTTCGGTATCGTCGAACCCGAACCGGGTATCGTATTTGTTACCTGCGCGTCGCCGGAGGTATCTCCGACAAATTTCGCCTTAAAGCCGTCTGCCGCAAGCACGCTCTCCGCGTACATCGAAAGGTCGCCGATGACCCACGGAACGACAGCGTCCATTTTCTTCTGCTCCTCGGCGGTATAGGTCGGGTATATACCCATATGCTCCAGACCCTCCTTGAACACCGCCGAAACAACGGGGCAAGCGACTGCCGAGCCGTAATATTCGGGTCCCGTAGGGGTATCCGCGAGCACCAGCATAACTATCTGCGGATCGTCCATAGGCACTGCCGCCGCGAAGGTGGATATGTACGTCATTTTGGCATTGGGATCGGTGAGCTTGGCGTCATTGTATTCGTCCTGCTTCTCAGCCGTACCCGACTTTCCGCCTATGCGATATCCCGCTATATACGCGTTATGACCGCCGTTTTCGGTGACTATCGTCTCCATCATACCGCGCATCTGCTTTGACGTATCCTCGGAGATGACCTGCCGCTTTATCTCGGTTTCTTTCGTTTCAATGACATTTCCGTTGCTGTCGAGCACTTTGTCTACCAGATGCGGCGTTACCAGATATCCGCCGTTGACTATCGCGCAAATCGCCGTGCACATCTGAATGGGAGTTATCTTGTTGGTCTGCCCGAACGCCGACGATGCAAGCTCTACGGGACCCATTCTTGAAAGAGGAACATAAATGCTCTGCTCCTCGCCGGGGAGGTCTATGCCCGTAGGCTCGGTAAAGCCGAACGCCTCAAAATAGTTTGAGAACTTCTCCGGTCCGAGCGCCTGCCCAACCTGGATGAAAAACGGGTTGCAGGATTTTGTAAGACCCTGCTGCAAATTCAGCGTACCGTGACCTCCGAGGCTCCAGCAATGGATCTTGATGCCCGCGACATCGTGCACGCCCGCGCAGCTGAACGACGTATCGGCGTTGATGACTTCCTCGTCCAGAGCCGCCGCCGTCGTTACCGTCTTGAAAACCGAACCAGGATAGTAAAGCTCCGTCACTGCCTTGTTTTTCCACTGTCCCTCGCGCAGCAGCCTTTCCTGTGCCTCTATCTCCTCCTCGGTCTTTCCGTCCTCCTCCATTTGCTTTAGAATGTTCTTGTCATACTCGCTGTATATCATTGACGGGCTGTTGAGGTCGTAAGACGGCGTTGTTGCCATCGCTAGCACTCCTCCCGTCTTGCAGTTCATTATAATGCCGCACGCGCGGTTTATTACCTTGTGCTGCGAAACGCACTGCTCGAGGTACTTCTCAAGATAGTGCTGCATAACCTCGTCAAGCGTGAGAACCAAGCTATATCCGTCCACCGCGCCGAAGTACTTGTCGTTTTCGTACTCCACGCCCTTGCCCGCGCCGTCCTTTCGGTAGAACGCGCGTCCATCCGTGCCCTTGAGGTAGTCGTCATAGTACGCCTCCAAGCCGTAAACGCCCGTACCCTTGTAGTCCGTGAATCCGATAACATTGGACGCGAGAGAGCCGTTGGGATAATACCGCTTGCTGGACTGCTCCGCGTAAACACAGTCGGAGCTTATGCCGTTTTCCGCGAGGAAGCTGTTTATCATCGTTACCTGCGGCTTTTCCACGTCCTTTTTTACGATGTAGTAATTATGCTCCTGGTCGTTATTATAAGCGTTGAGCATACCCTCCTTGGATATGCCGAGTATCTCCGAAAGCCCGTCTATGATCGTATCGGAAAGCTCCTTGTACGCGGGGAGCGGCTCTTTATTCGGATCGTCGTTGTTTACCCACGCTTTTTGCTTGCGGTCGTATTCCTCTTTCCAATCTGCGCTTTGCTTTTTGGTCGTGTGCTGCGCGAAAATAATGTTCCATACCGCCGAGCTTTGCGCCAGAACAGTTCCGTTGGCGTCATAGATTGTGCCGCGGTTCGCCTTAATGACGCTCTGCCCCGATTGCTGAGTGCTTGCGCGCTCACGCCACATATCACCGTCAACCACTGTGAATTTCAGTAGATGATATCCCACAAACACCGAAAAGCCGATTATTCCGAACAGAACAACTATCTGTCTGCCGCGAACACCGATTATTGGCTTTTTCTGCGATTCCTTTTCGTCTATTCTCTTTATCAACGCCTTTAGCCGCTGCCAAAGGCTCTGTTCATTCGAGCTGTTTCGCTGACCGTTCACCAAATCATCTACCTCCAAAAACAAAAACAAAGCCGACGCACAAGCTTTTCACGCTTGAACCGCCGACCTTGTTATTTGCGTGTATTTGATCGGACGGCAACAGAGGGCTTGTTCACCCATATACTATGCCGTCAAAAACCGATGTATTCCAAAAACGATTTAAAACCCTTTTTGACGCCTCCCAAAAAGCCCTCCGAATCGTCCTTTTCGACCTCGATAAGGCTTTCGGTGTTCACGCTGATATACTTCTTCTGCGACGGGCCCACCTTGTTCATCTTCAGCTTTTCCTTAGCGTACTGTTCAATATAGCCGATATTCACCTTGGCATCCAATCTGCTTTGCAAAAGCGCGTTATCCTCGATCTCGGCGTTCAGCTTCGCCTCCTGAGCCGACAGCATACGAAGGGTATCGTCCTTTTTCGCGTTTATCCAAGTCACCGAGAAAAATGCCATAAACAGCGCCGCTATCGCAACAAAAGCCTTGAACTTAGTCCCGCTTTTTGAAAGCGACGCCAAAGGAGCCAGACGTATACGCCTTGCCTCCTCTTCCTGTTTGCGCTTTTTCTCACGATGCTCACGTTCGCTGTTGTCAAACCGCGAAAGATCATACGCCAGATTGCTGTTATCGATATACATAATATCACCCTACCCGCATATCGATCTCAATATACTTTCTAAACTTGAGATCGCGTTTATGCCGCTTATTATTCCCGCACCTTTTCTATGATCCTGAGCTTTGCGCTGCGGCTGCGCGGGTTTTCCGCCAGCTCTCCGGCACTTGGAGTTATCGGTTTCCTGCCGACAAGCTCGCCGCGCGGCTTCTTTCCGCATACGCATACGGGGAATTCCGGCGGACAGGTGCAGCCCGTACACAATTCCTTAAATCCGTTCTTAACTATTCTGTCCTCCAGCGAGTGAAACGTGATCACCGCCATTCGCCCGCCGAGCTTCAATCTGTCAAAGCCGTCGGTCAGTGCCTTTTCCAATGCTTCAAGCTCGCCGTTTACTTCTATCCGTATCGCCTGAAAGCTCTTTCGGCAAGGATTTTTTTCGCGTCTGTACGCCGCAGGAACACTGCTCTTGATTATCTCCGCAAGCTCTCCCGTCCGTTCTATTGGGGAAATACCGCGCGCCTCAACTATTCCGCGCGCTATCTTCGGAGCAAATTTCTCCTCGCCGTATTCATACAGAATACGCCGCAGCTCGTCCTCCGTGTATTCGTTCACAACATCCTTCGCGGACAACCCCTCGCCGCTCATTCTCATATCAAGAGAAGCGTCGTTATGAAACGAAAACCCGCGTTCCGCATCGTCCAATTGGTGGGAGGACACCCCAAGGTCGGCGATAATGCCGTCCAGCTTGTCCACTCCCAATTCATCTAAAACTTCATTCAGCTCAATGAAGTTACGGTTTACAAGCGTCACAGGATAGCCCGCAAGCCGTTTTCTTGCAGCTTCTATAGCCTCCTTGTCCCTGTCAAAGCAAATAAGCCTCCCCCCCGAGAGCCTCTTTGCCAATTCCAGACTGTGACCGCCGCCGCCCGTTGTGAGATCGGCATATATCCCGGCGGCGTCCCCAAACGCGCCGTTCACCGTCTCCTCAAGCAATACCGTCGTGTGCCGAAATTCCATTAAATTCCCAGCTCCTCTGCCAATCCGGAGATATCCTCGAGAGTGATCTTATTATTATACTCCTCCCAAGCCGTTTTATCCCAGATTTCGGCGCCGTCTACCAGACCCACGACAACGACCTCGCTTGTAATGTTCGCATAGGCGCGAAGAGCACCCGGAATAGCTATTCTCCCCTGCTTGTCCGGCTCTACCTCGCTGCCGCCGCCGATCAAAAAACGCTCAATCGGCTTCGCGACTTTCGACGGCTTTCCGCGCAGAGAAGCCTTCAGCGCTTCCCAGCTTTCCGCGGTGTAAACCGTCAGGCACTTTTCATTCAAGCTCTTGCAGATATAGAAATGTTCGCCGAACTCTTCACGCAGCTTTGCCGGGAAGTTCATACGCCCCTTTACGTCAACGGTATGCTCATACTCGCCGTACATTTCTATATCCCCCCTTTAGCTTTAAAGTGCTTTTCCGTCCTCCTCAGACGGATCTTTTCGTAGATTTAATATTTTCCCTTAAATCTTTCGGTTATAGAGGGTTTTATTATTTTTAATTAACTTTTCACCAAAATAGTGAATTTTTAACCCCTTTTCCCCACTTCTAATTATAAACTATTTTTACTTTGTTTGCAAGTGCTTTTATCGCTTTTTGGAAAAAATTTGGAATAAACTTTTGTTCACGTTTTTGTGCATTTTCAACAAAAGAAAGCCTCAAAGCAACCGCTTTGAGGCAGAAAATTTGTGCAATTTTTAGCATATATTGAGCGTGCAGCAATATACCGAACCCATATCTTGTGTTAACGCGCTTAATATTCGCAATATCTTAGCAAGGTGAATTTAAAGTTATAAAGTAATTTTTATTGTCCCGCGTTTTTCGCAAGCTCCTTTTTTCTGCGCCTTGCCTTTCCGCGAAGCTGCTGTACCCGTGCTATCTCATACTTGCAGCCGCTGTCGCGCGGATCTTTCCGGAACTGCTCCAGCGCAAGTTCACACAGCTCAATAACGCGGTCGGGGTCGCCGCTGGCATTGTCGATATTCTCCGCTTCGGTACGATACACCATACCGATGTCGTAAACATTGTCGAGAGAATGCTCCAAGCGCAACGAAAGCTCCATTCCGAACATCTCGTCGCTCTTGTCCCACTGCTTTGTGTCGGCGTAAAAGCAGCCAAGCGAGTGGTAATGCGCGGCGAGCTTTTCGATATCGCCGCTTTTCTCGATCAGCTTGCCCGCTCTGCCGTAATACTCCGCCGCCTCGTCCGGGCGGTTCAGCGCCCACAAGCACCGACCGGCAAGCGCGTAATGTTTGGCAAGTTCAAGCTCCTCCGCGCCCGACTGCTCCAGCCGCTTGATTATCTCCAGCTTGATGTCCAGCGCGTGGGCGAAGTCACAATGAAGTGAGTTTGTGTAAAACTCCCCCTCAAACAGCGAGTTAAGCTCATCGAGAGTAACGGACGCGAAACGCTCCGCCTTGCGCTGTTCGCGGGTCTTGCGCGGCACAACGTGCAAAAACGTCATTTCGTCGCCTTGCTTGTTATACTCCGCGATAAGAAAAGCTCCGTTTTCCTCGTCGAAGTTTATGGAGGTGTGCTGTGTGCTGCCGCTCGACGGCATTATCTCCGAGCGCGCCGCACCGTGCTTTTTCAGCACCGCATCTATCTCCGCGCCTTGATACAGAAACTTGTCCTCGCATTTGAACAGCGTCGACACGAACATCACACGCATCATTCCCGCGAGCGTTATCTCGTTGGACGGACCCCACATTATGCGTTCGTCCTTGACCTCTCCAAATGCGATATCAAGTTCTTTTGTTCCCAACTCTATTCCCAAAAACATCTCATTGACTTTGCCGATGAGCATAATATGTACTTTGCCGCCCTCAATCGGCAGACTGAACTCACGAATATAATCGGGGTGAAAAAACGTTACCTGCCCCTTGTTTATATCAAGATACGCGTACTTTTCCAGAAATTCCCGCAGCATTGGCGGCACTGTCAAGCCGCGCTCCTTTTCGTTTTTAATAAAGTCGCCGTTCCACACGCCGTTTTTCTCGCCGTCATAAAACAGCTCTATTGCCTTTAACGGCTCTAAATTATACAAAACAGACATAGTTTTATTCCTACTTTGATATATTCTCTAAATCCTGCCCTTACGTTTACTTTAAGAGCAGACTTTTTCCAACCAAAACTGCGGCGGCGTATACCGTTATTTGCTGCCGATCGATATTTCCCTTAACCCCTTTAAAAAATTCTCCGAACGCAGGAAGAAGAACCGCATCAGCTCGCCTTCGCCAAACTCCGCCGCCGTGAACGTCCGGACCTCCTCCGAAAAGCATATCGAATACTCGCGGTGCAGCTCGGGGTCGTTGGTAATGGCTTCGAGGTCAAAGCCGTTTTCACGCAGAAGTCTTGCGGCAAGCTCGGGCTCGTCGGCAATGACAACTCCGTTCGACTTTATCATAAGCCCTACCAGCATTACCTTGAACAGCTCCGAAAGGGTGTCATCGCTTGGCAGAAGCTGTGCCTGCTCCGGCGTGTTCTTCATCAAAAACACCGTAGGATCATCGGACGGCTCGTCTACAACGGTTATCTCATACTCCCCGACGCGCCCGATTATCAGCAGCGACATCTCCTTATCCTCGCCGTAACGAAAAACGCGCTTTGTCATAATATTCGGGTGTATAAAACGCGGCGCGTCCGACTGCCTGTTTACCGTCATATATCCGTATTCGCGCAGAAAACGGTGAAGTATCGCGGGCACTGCAACACCGCGCGTTTTCACGTTTGCCGAAAAATCCTCCTCGGGAAAGCCGTCCGTTTCGCCCTGATAAAATATTTTCAGCGCTTCAAACGGATCGAGATTATGCAGTACAGCCATTTTTAATCCCCCTAACTCAATCTTGATCGAAAATCCTCGTAACCGAACTTCTTTAGCAGAGAAAGCTCGCCGCTCTCTTTTAATAGGTATATCGACGGCAGAGCAACGCCGTTGAATGTGTTATTTTTGCACATCGAATATATCGCCATATCCTCAAACACCAGCCGCCCGCCCTCGGAGAGCGCATTGTCAAACGAGTAGTCGCCGATGATGTCGCCCGCAAGACAGGTGTTGCCGCCGAGCCTGTAAGTGAACGACTTCTCGCCCGCCGCTCCCGAGGCTTGTATATTCGGGCGGTACGGCATTTCGAGAACGTCCGGCATATGGCACGCGGCAGACGCGTCCGTTATCGCAATGTCCATACCGTTCTTGAACGTATCAAGCACGGTCGTAACAAGATAGCCCGCGTTCAGCGCGATAGCTTCGCCCGGCTCGAGATACACCTCAAAGCCGTATTTCTCACGCAGACCGTTAACTGTTTTGATAAGCAATTCGCGGTCGTAATCGGGGCGCGTGATATGATGTCCGCCGCCCATATTCAGCCACTTTATTTTCCCGAAGTACTTCCCGAACTTTTTCTCAACAGCCGCCAGCGTTTCAACAAGCGCATCGGCGTTCTGCTCGCAGAGAGTGTGGAAGTGCAATCCTTTCACGCCGTCGGGCAGCTCGCTGAAATTCGCGAGCGTTGTGCCAAGCCGCGAATACTCGCCGCACGGGTCGTAAATGCCGTGCTCCTGAGTGGAATGTTCGGGGTTTATCCGTATTCCGCAGGACGCGCCTTTTGCTCTGTCCTTGAACTTCTCGAACTGTCTAATGTTGTTAAAGCTGATGTGACCGCATATCTTTGCGATCTCGTCGAACTCCTCGTCGCGGTAGGCGGGCGAGAAGATGTGGTTTTCGCGCCCGAACGGCTTCGCCATTTTCTCATAGCCCAAACGTGCCTCGTACAGTCCGCTTGCGGTACAGCCATCGAGATACTGCGCTATCAGAGGATAGGTCGCGAACGCGGAATACGCTTTCTGCGCGAGCAGAATTTTACAGCCGCTCTCCTCGCGGACGCGCTTCAATATTTCAAGGTTTTCCCGAAGCCGCCGCTCGTCAATGACGTAGCACGGGGTCTCGACTTTGTTAATCCAATCCATTTTATCCACTCCACACAGCACACTTTTGCGAACGGATTTTCGCCTCTCTATTCCCTGATGAACGACTTATCGGTCTTTCCCGTTTCATCGGATATATATCTCTCCACCTTCATATGCAGATCGTACTTCTCCCGCAGCTCGGTTATCCGCGCCATCATATCGGTCGCGTGGTGAACGTCTATAGCGGCTTGATCTTTCCAGCTGTCTATAAGAAGGACCGTTTCGTCATCGTCTATCGGAAAGAAGTATTCGTATCGGAGATTTCCGCTTTCCACACGGATAGCGTCAACCACGCCGCTGCTTATCATCTCTTCGGCGAATTTCCTCGCCGCGCCGTTCTTTCCGCTGTAATATATGTTTATTGTGATAGGCATTTTTCACCTCAAAGCTCTTTCATTCGCCTCTCCGCAAGCCGTAAGGCTCTATTTCCCGTATAAAGGTCATCAGATCCTCCGCGAGCGGAGTGGGATATAATTTCCCTTCCTCGTCGTCCGCCGGATCCTCCGCGAAGCCAAACTCCACGAAAACCCTGCCCGTATCACGTTCCAGAACAACAGAGGATTCATTGTATGTAACGTAACCGATCGGAATATACTTCTCTATATCAATAATACCGTACTTTTTCCAATAATCCGCATCCGAGATCAACCCGGAAAAACGCTTCCGACTAATAGAGGAATAAAGTATTATAGCCTCCGTTTTAAAGGGGGTGAGCCTATGATAGCCTGCAACCTGCGGATGAGCGTAGGAATAATACGCTTTTAAGACTTCCGGCATTTCATATCCGTAATTCCGCTTAAAAAACGAATAATCAAGGTGGTCGCTCCGATGAATAACAAAATTACCGTTACGAATTTCGTTTAGATACTCGGGAGCTGTGCATGAATAAAATTCGGCAAAAAAGCCGGGGTCTTTTATTTTGCCGAAATAATCCCTCAAAGCCGCTTCCATTTCTTTTTCAAATGAATGAACCACCATAACGCTCCTCCGGCTTACACTATTATTCTTGTATACCTCAATTTGCGCGACAAACCGCAGTTAATTCTCCAATCTCAAGTTGCCCAAAACGTGAACAAAATGAACGATCAGAAATAATCCGCCCGTGACCGTCAGTATTATATTGTTACGCCAAAGCCCTATAAAAACATAGTATAACGGCGGCATCAAAACGATAAAGAACATCATTACAAAAACGCTTTGATGTCCGCCGAAATAGAACGCCCAGCCGATGAAGTTCAGCAGCAGCACCGAAACGGTGAGAATAAAGAACAGCTTCTCCCTGCCGTCCGCAAGTGAAAACAGCTTTGAATCCTTATGAACAATAAAGATCATTAAAGCGATACACAATGAACCGAGAATCTTTTCCGCCGCTTCAAGGAACATTGACGATTCCTTCATGTTCATGATCGGGTTTGTTTCCAATTTGAACAAGGGCATTATCATATAGGGGATCTCCTGTATAACAAACAGTGCCAAACCCAATATCCAAAAGCCGAGATAATGATTTCCGAAGATCCTGAAGAATTTGAACATTCCTCTATTCACGCTCCGTTTTCAGCAGTAATATTTTACAGGCAGCCGTCATTTAATCCAAATGCAGCTTATAATATGAGGATTCAAAGGTTTCGCTGTTATCGTATCTGGAATACCGACCATATCTTTCAAAAGCAAATCCGCACTTGAGAATTACTTTTCCCGACGCGGGATTTGCGTTTGCGTGCGTTGCCACAAACTCTCTTGCGCCCAGATTGTCATAAGCCCACTTAATGACAGCTTTTGCAGCTTCGGTTGCAAATCCTTGATTCCAAAACGCTCTGTTAAGATTATATCCCAGCTCGTAAGCGTTCTCCTCGGAATTAAACTTAACGCTCCCCGAGCCGATTACCTTTCCTGTGCTTTTCAAGACGAATCCGAACTCATTATCCTCGTCCTTGATCTGCCCGATCCATTTTTTGACCTGTTCGACGTTTTGATAAACGGGATACGGCATAAATTTATTTACAACAGGATCGCCCACCCATTCAAACACGTCCGAAGCGTCAGTTTCGGCAAGCGGACGCAGGACAAGTCTTTCGGTGAATATTATACGCTCCATACTAGTCCACCAAAACGGGATCGAAGTCCTCCTCCCACGGAAGCCCACACTTGTTAAGGTTCTCCATAAAGGGATCGGGGTCGAACTCCTCGACATTGTGCACGCCGGGCTTGCACCATTTCCCGGTGAGGAACATCATGGCACNNAGGGATCGGGGTCGAACTCCTCAACGTTGAACACGCCTGGCTTTTTCCACTTGCCCTCCAGCACCATAGCCGCGCCTATCATCGCGGGCACACCGGTAGTGTAGGAGATAGCCTGCGAGCCGACTTCCTTGTAGCACTCCTGATGATCGCAGATGTTGTACAAATAGTAGTTCTTCGGCTTGCCGTCCTTTTTGCCCTGAAATATGCAGCCGATGTTAGTCTTGCCGACCGTTCTCGGGCCAAGCGACGCGGGGTCGGGCAGAACCGCTTTAAGGAATTGCAGCGGAACTATTTCCTTACCCTCGTACATTATCGGCTCGATGCTCGTCATTCCGACATTCTCCAGACATTTCAAGTGAGTGAGATAGCTCTGCCCGAACGTCATAAAGAAACGTATTCTCTTGATACCCTTGATGTTCAGCGCAAGACTTTCAAGCTCCTCGTGGTGGAGCAGATACATATCCTTTTCGC
>DILZ01000089.1:34822-38068 GCA_002425305.1 Ruminococcaceae bacterium UBA5579 | reverse complement strand
GCCGCCATTGCAGTCCAGAATATCGATATAATTTATCTCGTCGAACTCGTGCTTCTGAGCATACGCCGAGAAAACGCCCGTAACGCCCGGGTCGAACCCGCACCCAAGCACCGCCGTTATTCCCGCCTTCTCAAAACGCTCGCGATACGCCCACTGCCACGAATACTCAAACTTCGCGGTGTCCTCCGGCTCATAATTCGCTGTATCGAGATAGTCCACCTTGCACTCAAGGCAAGCGTCCATTATGTGCAGGTCCTGATACGGAAGCGCAACGTTTATCACTATCTCGGGCTTGTACTCCTTGATAAGCGCGACAAGCTCCGGAACGTTGTCCGCGTCCACCGCCGCCGTGGAGATCATCGTCTTTGTAGTCGGCTGCAAACGCTCCTTTATCGCGTCACATTTCGACTTTGTGCGCGACGCTATCATTATCTCTCCGAATACCTCGCTGTTCTGGCAGCACTTAGCGATAACTACGCCAGCTACGCCGCCCGCTCCGATTATCAATGCTCTGTGTCCCATTTTATTCTCCTTATTTAAATTAAAATTTCAAAATTCCGTCTAGTCTGCTCCGCTTCGCCTTCGGCTACGCTCTGCAGCCTANNGTCACCGATGCTGCTCTCCACTTCGCTTCGCTCCGGTCGACACTTTTTGAAATTTATGCGCCGCCGGAATATTACTATAGTACTAACGCGCCTTTAATGCGCCGCCGTTGCCTTGCTTTTATTTTTGCGTTGCTATACTGCACCGCTTTTGCCTTGACTATCTTAAAACGCGCTTTTTTCGCCGCCGGTTTGCTGCTGTAAGTAATAACGGCTCGTCACTGCATTAGCAGCGATACCAGCGCCATCACTATCATCACTAAAACGGATACGATAAGTCCCGCATAACCTAAATTCAGCGATTTGCGCGACTTTAGCTTGTTTATCCTCAGAAACGTAAGCCCCGCGAACAGCGCCGTCATAGCTCCGCCTGCCGCAGAGATCATCAGCATTGTAAATCTGCTCTGCCCCGGTGTGGATATTGTCGTGCCAAGCACGACCATACTCACCGCAAACAGCACCGACACGACAATTATTACCGTTCCGCTCATTTTACAGATTTTTATACGCTCCTTAAGCTCTTCATCAGTCATATTATACCTCCTAAACCGCTTTCAGCGCGATCGACGACACGATATATCCCACCATAGATATCAACAGAACGACCATAGACACAATTACCCTGCGCTCCGAATGTTCTTTCATAAGCAGCAATGCCGCCAGCGCTCCAATTATTATCAACAGCATAGCCCCGGATATCAGTTTAAGTATGTGATGTTTTACGCTCTGCGAATTCAAATAGCTGTAAGGGGAAATGTTTATCCGCTTATCCACTTTCGCAGAAAGCTCGCGGTTTATCTCAAGCACCTCTTTGAAATGCCGACTTTCAAACTTGAACACCTCGCCCTTTACCGTCACCGAGCCGCTTTTTGCCAAGCCCGTTTCGGTGAAGTTTCTGTCAAACCAGCCACGACTTGCCTTTATCAGCATCTGCACCGGATCGGCGCTGTCATCATACGCAATATAGTAATGCTCCGTGCCAAACGGAAAGATAATATTCAGCTTATGCTTGACCGTGTATATCTCCTTTGCGAAAGTGACCTTTACCTCGCATATGCTTCCGTTTTCCGTGACCGCCGACAACTCGGAAAGCTCCGCACGCGATCTCACAAGCCCCGAAATTCCGGAAACGAAATTAACTACCGACAAAATCACCGCCGCAACGGCGAAGATCGTCACCAATCCCTTTCTCTTCATTTTCCGCCCCTGCTACTCATTATCTAATACATACCCAAAACATAAACGGTAAGCCCTATCACCCCGATCGCCGCAACGCCTACCGCTATCAAAGCCGGCTTGCGGGTCAGCAGAAATCCGCTTTTCACACCGAAAAACATCAGTGCGCCAACTATCACAATGCCCGCGCCCGCAAGTATTCGCAAGCCGCCCAGCTGCTTATACAGCGCGTCAATGTATAACGACGGGCTGACGGACAGTCCGTTCTCACTCAGGTCGGCGTTTATAGAATCGATGATCTTAGTCAGCTTATAGCTGTGGTATCTTGTCACGGCGCCCTTTATCTTCACCGTGCCGCTTTTTGCAACGCCGCTTTCGCTAAAATTCTTTTTGAACCACGACGGCGTTTCCCTCACCAAAAACGGCACGAAATCATTTTCTGTAACCACAAGGTAGAAATGTTCCTTATTCGTGGGGATAAAGTTCACCGTTCTTTTAAGCGTACAAGCCTCCTTGGCATATATGACATTAAACTCGCAGACGTCGCCCTGCTGTGCGCTGTTGGGTGACGCAGAGCCGTTTTTCATCAGTGCCGCCGCGCCCGAAACAACAAGCCAGATCAAGAACCCCGCCAAAAACACACAGAAAAAACCCGTCCAAAACTTGCTTTTTGTATTCATCATACCCTTCCCGCAAGCACGTCGCGTACATTATTCGGCAGCGCGAAGCACCCGCTGTGTACAAATCTGTTGTAATACTTCGTGCGAAGCCCCTGTTCAAGCCACCACTCCGCGTTCTGATCGTCTACGGGGTGGAGTTTCTTAGACGCGAACCCAAACAGCCACTGCCCGCTCGGATAAGTCGGGATATGTGCCTGATAAACAAGCGCTATCGGGAAAAAGCTCTTTATACGCTCGTGGGCGCGCTTCATCGCGTTCGCGTATTCGGAGTAGAAAGTGCTTTCGTGTTGATTGACTAAGATCCCGCTCTCATTCAGCGCTTTATAGCAGTTCCCATAGAACTCCCTGGTGAATAATCCCTCGCCCGGTCCGAACGGATCGGTGCTGTCCACGATTATCAGATCATATTCGTTTTCGGCGCGGCGGACAAATTTCAGCCCGTCCTCGTAATGAATATGCACACGTTCATCATCAAGCGAACAAGCCGTGAACGGCAGATACTCGCGGCAAAGCTCCACAACGCGCTTGTCTATCTCCACAAGGTCGATATGCTCCACGCTTTTAAATCTGCAAAGCTCGCGCACCGCGCCGCCGTCCCCGCCGCCTATAACAAGCACTCGCTTTATCCCGGGGTTCACAGATAACGGTATATGTGTTATCATCTCGTGATAGATGTACTCGTCCTTTTCCGTCAGCATCAAAAAGCCGTCCAGCACGAGTATCCGCCCGAACTCCTCGCTTTCCAGAATATCTATCTTCTGAAACTCGCTCTGCTCCGACACCGGGTG
>DILZ01000089.1:29810-34782 GCA_002425305.1 Ruminococcaceae bacterium UBA5579 | reverse complement strand
CATTTTTTCTCCTTATTTTAATTTTAAATTTCAAAATCTTGTCACCGATGCTCCGTTCTGCTTCGCCTTCGGCTTTGCTTCACTCCGCACCGCTGACAAGACCGGTCTCCCTACGCCTGCGGCTCCGGTCGACACTTTTTGAAATTTTCTTGACGCCATATCGTTTCTCTTTATTTTACGCTGCTGTTATGCGCCGCCATACACTTGATTTAAATCATTATGCGCATTTACTGCGCTGCCTTTGTGTTGCCTGTTTTTTATTTTAACAGCAAATTGCCGTGCGCCGGTTTGCCGCGTTACACGGTCTTTTTCAAACCATCGTGATAAAACTCATACGCCTCCTTGCAGAGCCTGTCGCCGTGCTCCTCCCAGAACGCGATATTCGTTTCCCGCAGGATATCCTCGTCCTCCTCGGTGAGGTAATCGAAAATATCCGAATAATATGTCAGCCGCGTGTCCTCGCGGAACTTATCGAACACGTTCAGATATGTGCCGTGAAGCAGCTCCAGCAGCGTTCTGTCGCCGATACGCTGAATACCGCGCATTGCGTACCAATAGCACTCATAGCCCCAATTTGTAAAAAACTGCTCGAAGCCGCCGTTGTTTATATCCACATAAAGCTTCCACAGCGCCGCGATCTCCTGTTCCGCCTCGTCGAGCTTTTTCCAGTCGCCGCCGCAGTCGTACACCAGCTTTCGGTTAAACTCAATGGAATAGTCATCCCAGATGCGACCCGCGCTTTTCTCACCCGAATTGTTTTCGCTTGACATTTTCGTTCTCCTTTACGGCTTTTTGTTCAGCGTTTCGCAATAATACTCATATGCCCTCTCACAGAGCAGCGGACCGAGACTTTCGTCAAACTCCTCGTACGTCTTTTCGAGTATCTCATCGTCATCTTCGGTGAGATATTGCAGAATGTCGCTGTAAGACTTTATCCGATCGTCATTTTTAAACCGCGCGAAAACTTTTGTGTACGCGTTTTCAAGCAGCTTGTAAACATCGTTTACGCCGACCTTATTTAAAGTCTTGTTCGCTTCCGCAACTCGCTTTATCCCGCGCATTGCGTAGGAATAGCAATAAAAGCCCCAATTCAGGAAAAACTCGTCGAAGCTGCCGCTGTACATATCGCAAGCCAGCTTCCACAAAGCCGCTATTTCCTGCTCGATCTCGTCGAGCTTGCTCCAATCACCGCCGTTTGCGTTTTCGAGCTTGTCGTTGAACTCAATAGCGTAGGCGTTCCATAATTCGTCGTAATCCTTTTCCATTATATTCCCTCACTTTCTTGGCGGTCTTGTAAGGTAACTCGGCTTTACAAACAGCCTGACAAGCCTTGGAAACCTTTGCGCGTTGCACATCACATAAACCGACGCCGCCACATAGATCAGCCAAACCGCCGCGCATATGCCGAGAGCAAGCGACACCGACTTTTTACGGTCCGCGTCCCTGCGCTCCGAATCCTCAAGCGACAGCAGCTCCTTATTATCAAAATTTATACAGATCACATCGTCCTTGACGGTGATCACCGAAAGAACCTCGCCGCCCCCCAGCGCGTATATCCCGTCAAGGTCGCACAAGCTCGCCCACGCGCGGTATTCCTCACCCGATAATGTCAGAATTATTCTGTCCTCTTTTCGGTAAGAGCCTTCGTAAACAAGATTTGTCCGCACATAATCACACTTGTTAAGTCCCGTATTCAAAAAAAAGATCCATATTCCGACTAGGTAAACCAATATCAGCGCCCAGACAAATATAAACTCCCCGGGGCGTTCGACGTTGCCGTTGAATAGTCGGCTGCGGGAATTATATTGCCGCATTTTGCGGCGGTAATTGCGGCGTTTCGTCCGCGAAGCGTTCTTTCTTCTCATTTGACACCCTGATTCAGATGACAGTGAACAGTCGGTCAGCAGCCATTGCCGCGCCAAAAACTAACAACTAACTACTATTCTCTAACAACTATTCTACTACTTCCAAAAACTCCACGTTCATATCCTGCGGTCCGGTGAGCGAGCAGCCCTTTTCCTTTGCATACGCTATGTAGTCAAGAATATCCTTTGTTATGCGCTCTCCCGGAGCGAGAATGGGTATCCCCGGCGGATAGCACATCACAAACTCTCCGCACACGCGCCCCGCCGTTTCTCCGATCGGGAGCTGCTTGCGCTTTGCGTAAAACGCCTTCTGCGGCGGCATATCTACCGTAGGGTTGATGTATTCGTGGTCGAAAAGCCCCGCCGGAGAACGCCCGTAAAGCCGCTTTATCTCAGACAGCGCGGACACCAGCCGCTCTATATCGAGCGCGCGGTCGCCGCCCGTGATTATCGCGAGTATATTGCCGATATCTCCGAACTCTATCTGAATATCGTACTCGTCACGGAGCAGGTCGTAGACCTCTATCCCGGCAAGACCCATTGCTCTTGTGTGAATTGACAGCTTTGTTTTATCGAACGCGTAGAACTCGCGGCCGTTACAAAGCTCTTCTCCGAACGCATAGTAGCCGCCTATCGCGTTTATCTCACGTCTTGCGTAATCGGAAAACTCCACCGTTTTCGCGTAAAAATCCTTGCCGCGGAGAGCCAGATTTTGCCGCGCAAGATCAAGCGACACCATCAGCAGGTAGCTTGCCGAGGTGGTCTGCGTGAGGTTTATCACCTGCCGAACGTAATCGGGGTTCACGGTTTTTGCCATAAGCAGCATCGCGCTTTGCGTCAGGCTTCCGCCCGTTTTGTGAACCGACACCGCCGCCATATCCGCGCCAGCCGCCATTCCCGAAACGGGCAAACCTTCCCCGAAATAAAAATGTGTGCCGTGCGCCTCGTCGCACAACACTAAAAGACCGTGCTT
This sequence comes from Ruminococcaceae bacterium UBA5579, assembly GCA_002425305.1. Lineage (GTDB taxonomy): Bacteria > Bacillota > Clostridia > Oscillospirales > Ruminococcaceae > CAG-115. The sequence goes on along the minus strand of DILZ01000089.1, from coordinate 31,944 downwards.
ATGCGCGATCTCAACAATTTTCTTTAAATCAGAGCAAATGCCGTAATAAGTCGGGTTATTGACCAGCACGGCTTTCGCGTCGGGATTTTGCACTATCGCAAGCTCGACCTCCTCGGGCGTCATTCCGAGAGGTATGCCAAGCTCCCCGTTCACGCCGGGGTTGACGTACACGGGAACGGCTCCGCACACGACAAGCGCGTTTATCGCGCTTCTGTGGACGTTGCGCGGCAATATTATCTTGTCGCCCGATTTGCACACGCTCATTATCATTGCTTGCACCGCGCCCGTCGCGCCGTTCACGATAAAAAGCGAGCTTGCAGCCCCGAACGCGTCCGCCGCCAGCTCCTGAGCTTCCTTTATCACCGACACAGGGTGACAAAGATTATCCAGCGGCTTCATAGAGTTCACGTCGCTTTTCAGACAGCCCTCACCCAAAAAGTCACTGAGCGCTTTGTTGCCGCGCCCGCCCTTGTGTCCCGGCACGTCAAACTTTACCACGCGATTGGTGCGGTACTCCTTCATCGCTTCGTACAGCGGAGCACGATCCTGATCAAGCTCCAAAATATCACCCCTATCAGGTCGTATTGTCATTGAAACTAAGAGGTTGGTTGCTGGTCGCCGCAAAAATTAGGTTCGGTAACTAACAACTAACAACTATTCACTAAAAACTGTCAGTATATGTTCATTCCGCTGAATATCTCGATCATCTCGCTACGCAGATTATTTGTAATAGCCAGCCTTTCCTGAGGGTGGACTTCGTAGGCGTCCGTGTTGAACAGATAATTTTGCAGCTCTATTTCCTTTATCAGCATTTTGGTGTGGAAGATGTTTGATTGATACACGTTAACGTCCATAGCGTCGTATTTCGTAAGCGTTTCGGGATCGATAAACTCCTGTATCGAACGCATAGGCGCGTCCATAAAGCATTTCTTGCCGGTTACGTCGCGGGTAAAGCCGCGCACGCGATAATCTATAATTATAATATCCGAATCGAAGCTGCCTATGAGAAAATCAAGAGTTTTAAGCGGCGAAATCTCTCCGCAGGTGGCAACGTCGATATCAACGCGAAACGTGGAAATAGCCTTGTCGGGGTGGTATTCGGGGAACGTGTGAACGGTAATGTGGCTTTTGTCGAGATGAGCGTTTACCGAACAGCCCGCCGACTGAAAATAATTAAGCCCTTTGTTGCACGAACCATCAACGTGCTCGGGATCGATGCTTCCCTCGGCGAACAGCACGTTCACCGAAGCTCCCTGCGGATCGTAATCCTGCTTTGAGATGTTCAGCACAGTAGCCCCGATCCGTTCCGTCACGGCACACAAAATGCCCGTCAGACGCTCCGAATTGTACTGCTCGTCAATATAGGCGATATAATCCTTCTGCTCCCTCTCACTCTTCGCGTAGCACACATCATAAATGTTGAAGCTGAGCGTCTTTGTGAGGTTGTTAAAGCCATACAGCGACAGCTTTTTTTCCAACCCTAACATCACCCTTTCGTAATTTAATATCGCAGAGGACCGCTTGCCGCGTTCTCCGCTCCGCCGCAGACCGGCGGCTTAGAACTTGTTCTTATTTTTTCGTTTACACACATTATATTTACAGTCAAAATGATTATAACATATTTCTTCAAAAATAGCAATAGTTTTTGAAGAATTTTTGCGCTTCCGTTTTTTGCTCAAACGGGCAAACCGTGCTTTATTGCATTTTAATAAATTCGATATAAAAAAATATACAATTTTATGAAATATTACCATTGAAATTATCAATATGTTGTGGTATAATGATTTATAGCAATGAAGAACTAAAGAAGAATATGCGTGTGCGGCTTCCCTCTCAAATCAATTTGCCGCGCGCAAACAGGTTAAGGAAAAAACGGGTCTGAGCAGCGCGGGCATACGGTCTGCGTCTTGCCCCGCCAAGGAGGAACTTATGGATAACAAAGAACTGTCTGCAAAGGTATGGAGCAATATTGAAAAGAGCAAAAAGAAAGCGGCTAAATTCGAAGATGACGTTGTTGTTTCTTTCTCTCTTATTTCTGAAAAGAATGATGACGATCTTTATGTTGCCGTTATAAATGGTGAGCTTTCCGTTATGCCTTATCGTTATAACGAATTCGGCTGCGAGATCGAGGCTT
>DILZ01000089.1:15956-29758 GCA_002425305.1 Ruminococcaceae bacterium UBA5579 | reverse complement strand
GTTAAGGGCGGCGACGTTGCGAAGTTCAAGGCTCTTGAGTGTCTTGTTCCCGCAAAAAAGACCGCAAAGGCTGCTGATAAAAAAGCTCCCGCAAAGAAAACGGCGGCTAAGAAAACGACCGCTAAGCCTGCTGCAAAAAAGCCCGCTGCTAAAAAGTCGGCTGAAAAGAAGACAACGACTGCTGCTAAACCCGCTGCGACCGTTACTAAGCCCGCAGCAACCGCTAAGCCTGCTGAAAAGAAGGCGGCAACCGCTGCTAAGCCTGCAGTTAAAAAGTAAATCCACAACATAAATCATATACTCACCGAAATCGACGTAATATTCGGACAGGTTTGGTGAGTATATTTTTTTCCCAAAAACATAAGTATACTTTCCGGAAAGAGCGTGACCATTACAATGAAAAGAATCAAGATAGCGGCTNNGGAACCGCCGCGTTGACTGCGGTGATATTCTTTGTCTGCGCTTGCCGTTCAACAGAATCCAAAAAACCTTCCACTGTTAACTCAACCGAATTTGTCAAAAACAACGGACAGAATATCGACAATACAACTCCGACAAACAATTCAAGCCAACCGGAATCCACCGATCTGCCCACTGAGCCGCTTGAAGTTACCCCGCTGTTCGATGATCCGTCAAGCTATCTCGAATATGACGCGTCGACAGATACATATATTCTTCCCGAAGAGGAAGAGACTCTCGGCGAGAACTCGCTGTTTGTAGGCGACAGTATCTGCAGCGGTTTTTCCGCGTGGGAGGTCCTTAAAAGCAAAAACGTATACGCAACGGGAAACGTCGGCGCGCGAAACCTGTTCAGCTACCGTATGTACTACCAAAGAGAACCCGCAGAGCTTATCCCCGTATTAAAAAAGACCGAACCGCGTTACGTTTTCTTTTGGATGGGTATGAACGATGTCAATATGACAAGTGCCGAGGAGTACTGCGAGAATTACAGCAGCATCATTTCCACCACGCTGGAAAACTCCAACGCGGACGTGTATGTCTGCGCGATAACACCGATAAGCAATCTTGAATTTACAAGGCTTGCTTATATTAACGAGTTCAACGATTCGATAAAGAATTATATCCGAACACATTACAGCGAACGTGTTCATTTTGTGGATTTTACCGAGCCGTTAAAGGCTTCCGACGGAACGCTTAATGAAAAATACAACGGCGGCGACGGGATACACTTAGGCAGAGAGGCATATTACATCGCGCTGCACGAGATAAACAAGCAGATAAAAACCGAATAAAACCAAAGCCCGTGTCCGCGATACGGGCTTTTTATTACTTCTAAATCGTCCAACCATTGCATAAAATCCTATGGGGTGAGGTGCAATGCGTAAAAAGAAACAAAACGAAAAGCTGAAGCCGTATCTTTTGGGGCTGTTATTCGGATATTCGGCAATGCTGCTGACGATCTTGCCCGCGTCGCTCGTGCTGTCGCTGATGAAGTCCGCGTCCGCAGGAGCAGGCGCGGCAGCAGTGGTAGCGCTTACCATAGGGGGCTTTGTCTGTGGAAAAACGGCGGGGCTTGTTCGGCGGAAGGACGGCTTGAGAACCGGTCTGTTATGCGGGCTGATGTTCGCTGTGCCTATGGTCCTGATAGCCTTGATCACCTCAACAAAAACAAACGGCTTTCTGTTTTTAAAGATCGCGTTGTGTACGGCATTTGCGGCGGTCGGTGGCGTATCTGGCGTGAACTCGTCCGAGGAACGCTGACGAAAAAGGTGGAGTATGAAATTTTTTTTATCCGTTGCCGCCGGTCTTGCAACGATTATTTTATTGATAAACCCGAAGGCGATATCCGAGGCGATAAGCGTTTCCGCAGCGAGCTGCCTTGAGGTCGTTGTGCCGAGTCTTTTCGCGTTTACATCGCTTGCGATATATCTGCAAAAAAGCGGATTGTATCGCTATGCGCTCCGCCCAATAACCTTTCCGCTTTCAAGGCTTCTGCGAATGGACGAGGAGCTTTGCGCGGTCTTTGTTCTGGCGAATATCGGCGGTTATCCGGTCGGGGCAAGGCTGCTTTCGGAGCTTGTTCGGCAAGAGCGTCTTTCCGCAAAGGACGCGGGAAGAATGTTATGCTTTTGTTTTGGCAGCGGTCCCGGCTTTATGATAGGAATTGCGGGAATGAGGATATTCGGCAGCGCTGCGGCGGGGCTTGCTCTTTTCGGAGCCTGCTTTGCGGCGTCGCTGCTTATTGCGGCCTTTGTACGCTCTCGGGGCGCTTTCGAGCTTAAACCGGCAAAACTCTCGTTTGACCTCACATCAAATTCCTTTATTTCATCGGTCGTGGACGCAGCCAGGGTGATGTTTACGGTTTGCGCGATGATAGTCGGGTTTTCGGCGGTTTCGGCAATGCTGAGAGTTGTGGGTGTTTTCAGACTTTTTGAAGGCATTTTCGGATCTGGTGAAATCTTCCCCGCACTCCTGGAGGTCACGAGAGTGAGCGAGCTTTCGCCGACGGCTCACGCGCTGCCTATCTGCGGAGCGCTGCTGGCGTTCGGTGGAGTGTGCGTGCTTATGCAGATCGCCGCGCTCGCCAAAAACATCCCGCTTAAGGGCTTTTTGCTCTCCCGCGCGCCCGCGTCGTTCATTGCCGCGCTGATCTCAATGCCGTTCGCCGGTTTTTTTCAACCGAAGGACATTCCGGTAATCGCTCCCGAAGCGGTCGTTGTACCGTTCACGAAAAACGCCGCTCTGTCCGTGTGCGTATTGGCTATGTGCTGTATCCTGCTCATCGGAGCAGCGCGGGAAAAGAGATAAAGCACCAAACACAAAACGCTCCCCGTTTCAAACAGGGAGCGTTCATTATTTTACACTTAAAATTGCTTGTTGCCCTTCGCTGCCGCGCGAATTTCCATAATACCCGTTTCGGGATAGAAGAATTGCGTGCGTCCATAGTCCAACCCGACATCCTCCGCCAATATCGGAATACGATTTGATTGCAAAAATCTTCGCACTGCCTCTAAATTGCGCTCTCCTATGTTGAACTTGTCGGAGGCAGCCGCAAACATAGTCGCGCCGCCCGCTATCTTTGCGGTCAAATGCGACCTTGAAGCACCCATTCTTTCCATTTGACTTATAAGCATCGGAAGCGCCGTATCCGCGAAACGCATAGGCGTCGCCGCAGCACTGGATGGATTGCTTTCGGGCAGCATAACGTGGGATAACCCGCCCACTCCGACCGTCGCGTCAAGAAGGCAAACTCCCACACAGGAACCAAGCGCATATGTTACCAATACATCGGGGGACTTACATACCTTTAAATCACCAATACCAATTGTAATATTCATTAGTTTACACCGAGCTTCTTCATTAATGTGTCAAGAGATTCCATCTCGGGAATCAATATTATGTTAGATTCGATATTCACAAAATCTATCTTAAAGCCTTCGTCAATGAACAACACTTTTTCGCCGACTTCGTCGAGAGTGGCCATCGGCGCGCTCATCAGTGCGCCCATCATATCCACCGTCATAGAGGGAGGATCCATCTCAATGGTAAACTCCGCCATAGCTCCCAGCGCGCTGAGATACGCGCCCGCCATAATGTTTCCCATTTCCTTTACCGCCGAGGAATCCGTTTCGTCCATCTTGATAACGTCAATGTGATCCTTCCCCATAAACGTGTTCACCACGATCTGAGCGAACGCGTTCTCGAGCAGGAACATCATCATACCCTTTATGTCGCCCTTGAACGTCACCAGGATAGCCGTCATTATCTTTTCCGGACCGCCTACTTTATCGATAATTCCTTGATAATCAAGCACATTTATCTTCGGCACGTGCATCGTAACAGGCTTTGACAGCATTGCCGAAAGCGACGACGCCGCGTTTCCCGAACCGATATTTCCTATCTCCTGTAAGCAATCAATAGCTATCGGAGAAAGCTCTTCAAAATTTTTATACATAAATCACTCTGCCTTTTTATACGTTGCCTTATCGTAAATTGTTGGAGATGCGAGCCAGCTCGTCCGAGGTCGTTACTACCCTGGAACTTAACTGATACGCTCTCTGAGTTTCAATCAGCTTTACCATCTGATCAGCAAGGTTGACGTTCGAGGTAATAAGAGCATACGGTATCTTATCCATCGTATATATCCACTCTCCGGTGCCCTGATCCATCACCCGGCACGCAACAGCCTCGCCGCTTCTGTCGGTTTCAAGATAACGGTTGCTGCCAAGAGCCTCTATGCCGAACGGGTTCGGGAATTGGAAAACGCCCACCATCTTATGAACTCCCGCCCAATCCACATTATTCGTGAACTGCGGTTCGGAAACCTGTATGCGCTGATTGTTGTAATCAAGAACATACTCGCCCTGCGGTGTGGACAAGAACCAAGCGCCCGTGTCGTCCTGCATAATATCAAACGTGATATTGTGCGCATATCTTACTCCATTTGCGCCCTCTACCGCGAAAAGACCCTCATTGTTGCTGAGCGTCAGATCGGAAAGCATCGCGTTGCCGGTCTGCTTAGCGATGTTTCTGTCCGCTGCAGCAGTCACATTATAGCGCGTTTTGTCGTCTGTGGAAAGGTCGCCCGGAGCGAACGTGAACACGCCTACCTCGTCACGAAGCGCGTTCCAGTCAACGCTGTAATAATTACCGTTCTGATCCTTTTCGCCAAACTCCGCTTCGATCAACTGATTTTTGCTGTCAAGCACGAAATCTCCCGATGTCGAGCCGAGATACCACTTTCCCTCATAGCTCTGGATAGAAAGCTGCTCATCGCGGGTATATGTTATTTTTCCGAACTTGTCTTTTACTGCGAAATATCCGTCGCGCGTACTGATATTTGCGCTTTTTGTAGGATCTTCGGCGGACGGTGTTATTGTCTTTGCCGCGTTCGGATTTCTCGCGGGTGTGTCGCTGTTTATCTCGCCGCTGTATTCGTAGCGAACTCTGTTCGTCTGCGGCGCGTTCGAGGTGAACGTGCCGATACGCCCGCTTACGTCGCCCCAATTAAGACGGGCAAGAATATCGTTTCTTGACTCCTCCTCAAAAGGAACTTCGATACGCTGCTTGTCATAGTCAAGAACATACTCTCCCTGCGACGAAACAAGATACCAGGTGCCGTCAAGCTGAGTTATGCCGAACTTTCCGTCGCGCGTATAATTGACATTGCCCCAGCGGTCCTGAACGGCAAAAAAGCCCTCTCCTGCTATCGCCATATCCTGTGGACGTTCTGTTTCCTTGAAAAACGATTCGGAGAACATCAGGTCCGTTTTTTGTATGTATGTACCGTGACCCGTCTGCCAATCGGCTTCGGGACGGCGGTAGGTTTCGTAAATGCAGTCCGCGAAATCCGGGCGCAGCGTCTGATAGCCCTCCGTATTGATATTCGCGATATTGTTTCCGTAAATATCAAGCGCCTTGCCCTGCGCTATCATCGCGGATTTACCGGTATGGAACGATATATTCATACGCTACCTCACACTTTCTTGCATAGAGTTGTTGAGCTTTGATTAAGTTTATCGCATATTTTAAGTATCTGACTGTTCGCCTCGTACAGTCTGTTTGCCTGCAAAAGCATATTCAGCTCGTAATTCCAGTCGACGTTGGAGCGTTCAAATGCTCCTTGAATGATGTCAAACTTCAGATCGGCGGGCGGCTCGCTCGTCTGTACCTCCGTGAACATATCCGCGCCGAACTTCTTGATGTCCGCTTTGGGATCGATATACGACAAACGCAGCCTGTCAACAAATCTTGTAAACTGTCCCGTTTCCTCATCTTTAAGATAGATGGAACCGTCCACATCAATAAGGAAATCCTTTGTTCCCAGATAAATATCCCCGTTTTCGCCCTGTATCCTTCCGGAGTGACCAAGCGCGAGATACCCTTCGCCGTCCAACTCCCACTGACCGTTCCGCGTAAGCATTATTTCCGCGTCCGCGTTGGGGTATATCGTTCTTATGTTGAAATAAACATCGCCCGCTATCGCCACGTCAAACGGGCTGTCGGTGTATTCAAAGCTGCTTTGCTCAAGGTCGGTATACGAGGTATCCACATAACGGTGGACGAACTTCCCCGAGAGCTTCTCGCGGTGTTTTACAAGTATCATCTGCTCGTCAAACGTATTTGTCAGTATTGTTTCGCGCTTATAGCCCGACGTGCTTACGTTCGTAAGATTGTTGCCTATGCAGTCCAGCTTGCGCTGATTTAAGATCATACCATTGGCGGCGTAATAAAAACCTCTGTTCATAAAGAACTACCTCCTATTCGTAAACAGCGTATAACTCGTTGTCCGCGAGCGTCAATTCGATCGGAAATACGGCTCGAGCTTTGCCTTTAACAGCAAAATAGCCTTTGAATGTATCTGACAGACCCGCCCCTCGGTTATCCCAAGCGCTTTGGCGATGTCCGCATACTTGAAATTCTTGTAGTAATACAGCGTGATAACCTCACGCTCCTTGTCCTTCAGCTCGCCTATCGCTTCTGCAATCACCTTCCGCATCTCCTCGCGCATAAGCTCGCTGTCGGTAGGAACGTCCATTGAAGGCTCGTTGATATTGTCCTCATACAGCAGCTCTTCAAACGACAGGGTAAGCGTACACGAGCACTCCGCCATCTGCTTTAACAGCTTGCTTTCGTCCATTTTCAGATACTCGGCAAGCTCGGCTGTTGTCGGCGCTCTCCCATTTAAATTATACAACATACTATTGGCTTTGTCAAGCGTTCTGGAGAATTTTCTCACATTTCTCGGTATCCAATCCTGCTTTCGTATGTAATCGATTATAGCGCCGCGCACCTTAAGTCCGGCATACGTTTCAAACTTCGCGCCCTTGGTGGGATCGTAGGTTTCGATAGCGTCCATAAGAGCCAACACGCCCTCGTTTATCACATCGTCCGTATCACCGAACTTTATATACATATTCCGCATAGACAGTGCGCAGGCCCGCACCAGCCCCATATTCTTCAAAACTATCTCGTTGCGCAAAGCCATATCGCCGTTTTGCTTGTATATTGCGATCTGCTCCGCGAACGTGTTTACCGTTGCTGTTTCCATTACTGCGCACCCCCTCTGCTTACGTTATCAACACCGAAAAGGTATACGTTTTGTAATTTTTCCCGCTGACAATACCCCTCGTTATCAGCCTGCCATCGTATGCGTTGACAGCGAAATATTGCCTATCGCCTGAATTTGTGCGGAAGCGTCTATCTCGCTGTACGAAAGAACCGTAATGTTTGAGATGAACTGCTCGGTGAGCTTTTTGAAATATATCCGCACAACGGGAGATGTCAATATGATGACATTCGGGATAACGTCCTTTATCTTGTCTATCTCCTCGTTTGTCGCCGCGACGATATTCTGAATAAGGTCGGGCGCCATGGCAAGGTAGCTGCCCTGGTCGTTTTTCTTGACAGCGGAAACTATCATATCCTCGATCTGCGTATCAAGCGTTATCACGCGCAGAGAATTCGCCTCGGCAAACCGGTGAGTTATCGTGCGCTTCAGCGATTGCCGAACGTACTCCGTGGCTATATCGATATCCTTGAGAACGTTTGTGTGATCTCCCAACGTTTCGAGAATGGTTTCCATATCGCGGATTGGCACGCCCTCTTTAAGCAGATTTGCTAATACTTTCTGTAAATATCCGACAGACATTACTTTCGGTATAAGATCGTCCACCACGATCGGGTTCGTTTTCTTGACGTTCTCGATCATCGTATTGACGTCCTGCCTGGAGAGCAGCTCGTGCGCGTAACGCTTCATTATCTCGCTCCAGTGGGTTATCATAACGGACACGGGGTCGATGAGCGTATAGCCCGCAACGTCCGCCATTATCTTCTTGTCCTCCGATATCCACTTCGCGGGCAGGCCGAACGCGGGCTCTACCGTGTCGATGCCGTCTATGTCGGCGGTAACGTCGCCGCTGTCCAAAGCCAGATAATGGTCTACAAGTATCTCGCCTTCCGCCACGCTTTCGCCCTTTATCTTGATGATATACATATTCGGGTTTATCTCGGGGTTATCCGTCATTCTCACGGACGGGATGACCATACCCATATCCATAGCGAACTGCTTACGGAAGATGACTACGCGGTCGATGAAGTTGCCGCCGCTCTTCTCGTCAACCAATCTCAGCAGCGAATAGCCGAACTCCATTTCGATAGGCTCGACGTTCAGCAGCTTGAATACGTTGTCGATGTCACGGTAGTAGTCGTTGTCGGTCTTGGGCTTTTCAAGCTCCATTTGCTCCGCTTTGGCTCTTTGAGCTATCTCAAGCTCCGCCATTTTCTTCTTGTTGCGGTCGAGCAGTATCGCGCCCGCTATCAAAGCCGCGCCGAGTATCAGCATAACCGGAATGGGGAAGCCGGGGATAAACATCATTACAAGAGTCACAATACCCGCAATCAGCAGCACGAACGGCTGCGCGGTAAACTGCGACTTGATGTCGTTCATCAGGCTGTCGTCCGACGCCGCGCGGGTAACGATCATACCCGTTGCCACGGATATCAGCAGAGCCGGTATCTGAGAGCACAGACCGTCTCCGACGGTAGCCAGCGAATAAGTGTTCAGCACACTGTTGAAGCTGCCGCCGCCGCGCACCATACCGATAATAACGCCGCCGATAAGGTTTACGAGCGTGGTGATGATAGACATAATCGCGTCGCCCTTGACAAACTTCGTGGCACCGTCCATTGAGCCGTAGAAGTCCGCCTCGCGCTGAACGTTCGAACGCCGCGTTTTCGCCTCTTCCTCGTTGATAAGTCCGGAATTTAAATCTGCGTCTATCGCCATCTGTTTACCCGGCATAGCGTCCAACGTGAAACGCGCCGCAACCTCGGATACACGCTCCGAACCCTTGGTGATTACGATAAAGTTCACCAATACTATGATTATGAATATCAGGAAGCCGACGATAGCGTCGCCGCCCATAACGAAGTTTCCGAACGCTTTTATAATGTTGCTTATATTTCCCGCGCCGCCGCCGGAAAGTATCGAACGTGTCGTCGAGATGTTCAACGACAATCGGAAAACCGTTGAAACAAGCAAGATTGTCGGAAAGACGGAGAACTCCAGCGCGCTTTTGATGAACATCGTCATAACCAGAATGATAAGCGAAAGCGCGATGTTCAGCATTATAAGGAAGTCCTGAAGCGCTACGGGAAGCGGAATGATGATAGCGAGAACTATGAATATGATGAACAGCACCATTGAGTTGCTGAGTATTTTGCGGATCAAGCTCTCACTTCCTTTCGGTTTTTTATTTTAAACATTGATAGTTCTATTGGTTTCGCGGTAAACGGTCGTCAAGACCTCGGCTACCGCGTCGTACAACTCGTAGGGTATCTCGCGCCCCAGGTCCACCTGCGAGTACAAAGCCCTCGCCAGCACGGGATTTTCCATACAATAAACGTTATGCTCCTCGGCTATCTTCACTATCTTCAGCGCCAGGTAGTCCTTACCCTTTGCGATCACCTGCGGAGCGCGGTTCTTTTCCTGATCGTACCGCAGCGCGACCGCGTAGTGCGTCGGGNNCGACGTCCGCCGACGGAACCTCCTGCATCATACGATTCTGAGCCATTTCCCGCTGACGCTGCTTTATCTTGCTTTTTATCTGCGGGTCGCCTTCCATTTGCTTGAACTCGTCCTTGACCTCTTGCTTGGACATCTTCAGCTTCTTCTCAAACTGCCACCATTGGAACAGAAAGTCAGCCGCCGCCACAAACACCAACACTATGCAGATAGTCATTACAAGATCGAATATTGACAGCGCCGCATACGCAATGCCCTGCATAAGGCCGCAATCCATAAGCGACAATATCCTCGGCATTCGGCTTGATATCTCATTAAACACCAGCACTCCGATAGCTATAACCTCGACAAGTCCCTTGACTATGCCCGCTATCGACTGGAGCGAAAACATCTTTTTTATTCCCGCAAGGGGACTGAGCCGCGAAAACTTCGGCTTTAAGGCTTTCATTGTAAAAAGTCCCTTAGTCTGCGCTATTGTCGGAATAATTCCAAGCACCATCGCCGTCAGACAAACCGGTCCGACCACAATGACCACGACCGTCACCATCTGCACGATAAGCGCCATAAAATTGTCGGTCGTGACCTCATATGTGCCGCTTTGCTCATACACCCGCGCGGTGTACGACAGCAGGTTCTTCATAAGAAATCCCGCCAGCAGCCGCACCATTGAGAATATTCCCAGCACAGCCACCGCCGTGCCTATCTCCTTGGATTGGAGAACGTTGCCCTCTTTTCGCTGATCCCGCCGTTTTTTGGGGGTGGCTTTTTCGGTTTTATCTTCGCCCGCCATTTGTTCTCCCCCCTATATCACGGCTGACCGCGGAAACGTCAAACCGTCCGGGTTTCTACACTAAAAACTGATCCATTATGCCGTTCAGGCTTTGGAATAGTTTTCCCATAATCATATCCATAAACTCCGACACCACTCCGCAGCTTGCGGCGAGAACCACAAAGCCGACCAGCATCTTTATCTGAATGTTCAGCACGAAAACGTGTATCGTCGGCACTGCCTTCATCAATACGCCTATGCAGAACTCCGCGATCAGCGACGCCGCTACAATGGGCATCGCGAGCTTTAATCCAAGCGTCAGCACTGCTTCAAAGTAATACACCAGCACCGAAAAAAGGTTCATATTCAGCCCTGTCCAACCAAGCGGTATGCTTTCATAGGATATCGAGAACAATTGAATATAGCTTTTATGTCCGCCTACGGCGAAGAAGTACAGCATAAACCATATGCTGTAAAACTGCGTGGACAGACCCGCGTTGCCGAAAGTCGGATCGTAGCTCTTCGCCATTGAAAGTCCAAGCTGCATATCCATAACCTCGCCCGCCATCGTAAATACCTGGAGCATCAGGTTCACAAAAAAACCCAGAACAGCGCCCACCAGCAATTCCTTTGCCATATCGAAAACAAACGGGAACAGACCGTCGGGCATAGTGTATTTAAAGCCGCCGGCGGAAGTCATAACGACCGCCAGCACCAGCGTCGCGCCCGCTTTGATGGAATTCGGAACGCCGCGCCGCGCCATTATTGGATTGAATGTGAAGATACCCGCCGTGCGCGCAAGCACCATAGCGTATACAACAACATTCGTTATTATTGAATTCCATACCTCAGACACGATCGAATACCCCTTTTAGTTATTAGTGAATAGCTGTTAGTTGTTAGTTATCAGCAATCAGCTGCAATTAACAATTAACTATTGACTACTAACTATTAATCCAATCAACTGATCGGCGTTGCCGACATTGTTTCAAAAATGAAGTTGACAAAATCAATGATCTCGTTTATCATCCACGGTCCAAGAAAGAAGAGTACAAGTCCCACCGCAACAGCCTTCGGTGCGAACGAGATAGTCTGTTCGTGGATCTGCGTGGCGGCTTGAAGGATCGCTATTACAAGACCTACTATCATCGCCACAAGAAGCACGGGAAGCGCGAGCTTGAACGCAAGCATTACCGCCTCACGGAATATGCTCATTACAATGTCCTGCGTCATTCAAAACCCTCCCGCGCTACAAATTATAGCTCTTCACCAGCGAGCTTATCATCAAATTCCAACCGTCAGCCAGCACAAACACCAATATCTTGAACGGCATCGATATCATCGCAGGCGGCAGCATCATCATACCCATTGACATAAGCGTCGAGCCTACTACAATATCAATTATTAAGAACGGCAGGAATATCATAAAGCCCATCTGAAAAGCTCGCTTCAGCTCGCTTATCATAAAGCTCGGAAGAATGACAGTCAGCGACAGGTCGTTTTCCTTAAATTCCTCCGTCATACCGCCCTCGGGGATCTCTGTTTTGGAAAGCTCCACAAAAAATTCAAGGTCGTCGTTCGCCGTCTGCTTCAGCATAAACTTCTTGAGCGGCACGGAGGCGCGCTGGAACGCGTCCTTCGTGGTGATCTGCTCGTTAGTATACGGCTCGTATGCCACATCGTTTATCTCCTTGAAAACGGGCGCCATAATGAATATCGTCAAAAACAGCGCCAGCCCCGTAAGTACCATATTCGGCGGGGTGTTCTGCGTCTGCATTGCCGAACGCAAAAAGCCCAGCACGATCACTATCCTCGCGAAGCACGTCATCATTATAAGCAAGGACGGCAGCAACGCGATAATAGTCAGCAGAATGATGATCTCCAGCGGTTTTGAACCGTCTACGCCGATCACCTGCTGAAGTATCGACGCGCCCGGATTGCTCCCCACGCCTTGAGCGGGATTGTCCAGATACCCCGAGCTGTTCGCGTTCTGCTCGCCGCCGGTCGTCGTTCCGGATCCGCTTGTTGTTTCCGTGCTGCCCGTGTTGGCTGCTCCGGCGGCTTCGGAAACCGTCGCCGTTGCAGTGTCATCGGACGTTGACGCGGCATAAGAGCGCAGTCCCGCTAACGTGAACGCAAACAATATTGTCAAAAAAAGCGAAACGGCAAACTTCAGCACGAGCTTCTTATCCGCTTTTATCAAACGTTTTATCAAGTTCGTCCCTCCGTTTTACTTCTTCTTTTTCATATTCCCGAGAACTATCTTTAAGCTCTCCTTGAACGACGGATTGCGGTTTTCTTCGCCGTCCGCCTCGGGCACGGCGGTAAGCTCCTCCTCGGTCTGTTCGAGATCGCATATCTTTTCCGTGTGATTTGACGTCACACCGATCACCATACACTTCCCGCAAACGCTCACCAAAAGCAGCATTTTATCGGGTCCCATATTTATCCGCTCGAGTATTTTCATATTCTTGCTGTCGGAAACGGCAAGATGCTTAGTGAACTTCTTTAAAAGCCAGAAAAGAAAAAACACCAATGCCAGCACTCCGATAAGTGCCATAATCATCTGAAAGTAGCCCAAGCAGATTACCTCCCATTTACACGTCCGAGCCACGCACACGCGCCTTGGATAAAACCGGAAACTTCCGCTTTCAAAACGCCAAAAGGCGGGAAACATTCCCCGCCTGTGTTATATGCGTCAGATCAGCCGAGTACCTTTTTCACAGTCTGGAGAATTCTGTCTGCCTTAAACGGCTTTACTATGAAGTCCAGTGCGCCGAGCTTGATAGCCTCAACTACCATCGCTTCCTGTCCCATTGCGGAACACATAACGACCTTCGCCATCGGATCTCCCTCTTTGATTTTCTTCAGCGCGTCGATACCCGTCATATTGGGCATGGTGATATCCATAATAACGAGGTCGGGCTTTTCAGCCGAATAAACCTCGCACGCAATAGCACCGTCCGCCGCCTCAAGAATACCCGTATAACCGTTTTTGGTGAGTGTGTCTTTGATAAGCATTCTCATAAAAGCAGCATCATCAACCAATAAAATCTTCTTGTCCATTATCTTCTCTCCTTGATGAATTTATAAAAGTTTATTCGCTCTCTCATTGCTTGTCAAGGCTTTCAATAAGCTTCGACTTGACTATCTCGGTAATTCTGACCGCAAAGTTATCGTCGATGACCACAACATCGCCTCTCGCGATAAGATTGCCGTTTACCACGATATCAACGGGCGCACCCGCTTGGCGTTCAAGCTCGATTATCGTGCCCTGGGTGAATTCGAGTATTTCCTTCACCTTTCGCTTTGCTGTGCCTATTTCAACGCTTATTTCAAGCGGAACACCCATAAGGAGCTTCAAATTGTCCTTTTGATCGGTCGGAAGACCGAAGTCCATTACATCAAACTGATGAAGCTGCGCATTCTGAACGTTTACAGGAGCGGGAGGAGGATACGCGCCGTATGCCGCGTATTGATTCGGGTACCCGTATGCCGCACCCTGCGGAGGCATCTGATACATCGGCTGCTGCATCGGCATTTCGT
>DILZ01000089.1:7336-15866 GCA_002425305.1 Ruminococcaceae bacterium UBA5579 | reverse complement strand
CCGAAGCTCCCGATGCTTCCGGCTCTTCCGGTTCGGAGAACTTTTCTATCATTTTGCCGGACAACGTTTTCGCAAGCGGCAAAGACATTACCGACATAAATTCGCTTTCCATAACACCGTCTACCGTAAGGTTGAACGTTACGGCAACGACCGTTTCGGAAGCGTCCATCTCGCACAGATCGCCAAAGCTCGCGCTTTCAATGATGTACGGCATAGGAACGGATATATCCACCGTCATTCCCAGAAGATCGGACAGCGCCGTTGCGGACGCGCCCATCATCTGGTTCATAACCTCGCTTACAGCGCTGATGTTCAGCTCGTCAAACTGGAAATCCGGATCGATGACCAACGGGTTTCCCAATAGCTGGTTCAATATAAGCTGAACGTCGTTCTGCTTCAGGACCATCATATTCAAGCCCGTAATGCCCTCGACATATACGATCTTAACGCATATCGCCGGCTCCAGATTGTCGTAATTCAAGTCGCCTACTTTTACTACATTGACTTTTGGTGTCGTTATCCAGACCTTAGCGTTCAGCAACTCAGAAACAGCTGTTGCCGCAGAGCCCATACTTATGTTCAGGATCTCACCGACCGCGTCAATTTCGTAGGAATTGAACTCTATGTTCTCATCGTTCGCCATCTGACTTTTTACCTCAATTATCTATAAAATTTTCTATCATTATTGCTTTTTTATTGTTGTATGTACCCAACTTTCCGTCACACCAAAATCGATTTCCTATCTTTACGGTGATATTTTCGCTTATCTTCTTATCAAGCGGGATTACATCGTTTACTTGAAGCGTAAGAACCTCGTACATATCGAGGTTTATCTCACCGAGCACCGCCTTAACGGTAAGCTCGGTCGTGCTGATGCCGCCCATAATACTGTCGCGGCGCTCCTGCTCGCGGTTTGCGTCGGTCTTCCTGCGGCTGCCCGAATATCTCGGGATAAACTTGCTCATGATCTCGTCGAGATTTATCGCCGGGATACATACCGAAACTATAGATTTCTGGCTGTTTATCTCAACCTCAAGCGCCACTATTATTACGGTATCCTCATGACCTATCGTCTGAACGACTCTGGAGTTTGTTTCAATGCCGATAAGACGCGGCTCAAGGTCGATATGTGTGAGCCACGGCTCTTTCAGAAGATCCGCAAGCGAACCCATAATATCGGTCATGATCGTTATCTCTATCTCGGTAAAATCGCGGCTTATATCGCTGTATTCGCCCTTACCGCCAAGAAGACGGTCTATCATCGTGTAGGTCATTGTATTTGACACCTGCACTATAACGTCCGTTTCACTTATCTCATCGTTCTTCACGCCGAGATCTACCATACCCATAATTACATAGTCGGGCAGGGCGTTGTTAAATTCGTTATACCTCTGCTCCTCGATATTTACAAGGCTTACACGGCTGTAAAGCCTGAGCTTGCCCGTAAGATACGAGGAAAGCAGCCTGGCGTAGTTTTCAAAGATACTTTCAAGTATCTTTATCTGCTCTTTTGTAAACTTCTTCGGAGCGCGGAAGTCGTATTCCTTGACCGCTGCCTCCTCTGTCTTCGTTACGACCGGCTCTGCGCCCATCGCAACATTTTTAAGCATCTCGTCTATCTGCGCCTGCGTTAATACATCAGCCAATCTAATTCCACCTGCCTGTCGTTTTTAAGAGGATGTATCACCGGCATCGGTTTTATTGCCGCCCGCACCGGAAGCGCCGCCTCCGCTTGTTTCCTCTTTCGGAATGAATATACTGCCGTCAACTGCGCCCGGTCCGTACTGTCCAACGGTAGAAGCGCCGTTGTTTTCGAACTTCTCTCCGATAAACGCGACAATCTTATCGACCGATCCGGGAGGCAACTTGTCAATATCGACCGGCTTCTGATTTTCCGGATCGAAAACACTTGTACCCAAATTGTAATCGTGCTCGAGAATATCCTGAATTACATTCATATCGGTAAAATCAAGCTCGTTTTTAAGAAGCAGCATTTCCACGCGGCGGTTCGCAGCGGGATTATCCGGATCCTCCGGCTCGTATGGACCGCAGCCCATAACGCGGAACTTACGTTCATCAAAAGTTTTTTGCGAAATAAGATAATTCGTAACGCTTACCGCTCTGTTCGCCGAAAGGCTCCAGTCGTTCAGATGCGACGATCCAACCGACGTGTGTCCCGAAACCGTATTTCGCGCGATGTATTTATTTATCGCTCTGAACGCCGGTACAAACCCGTTGAGCACTTCTTTGCCGCTCTCGTTAAGCAGCGAACTGTCGCCGTCGAACATAACGGTGCTGTTAAAGCGTATCTTTATATGCGTATCGCCCTGATCTATCGAAACGGAATCTGCGAGATTGTTGTTTTCGATATAATCCGCAAGGTATGTATAAAGCTCCTCATAGCTCTGCGGCATCGAGCCGTCGCCGCCCGGTTCGTCTGTGTTATCGGTAACACCGCCATCTCCCTCGGCGTACGGGTCTTGGTTGGTAAGAACTTGATTTATGTAATGTCCGCGGGATTTAAACTCCTGAAAGACATACTGCAGCTTTGTTTCGTCCAGGTTGGAGCACGCAAACAGCAATACGAAGAATGTAAGCAGCAGCGTAACCATATCGGCGTATGTATTCAGCCATTCATTGGCATTGCCTTCCTCGGCTTTAGGCGGTAACTTTGCCATATTCGGTCGCTCCTTTCACAAAATAACTACCATTAAATAATTATAACATATTATCTCACAAATTGCAAATACTTTTTTTCCCTTTTGCGGATTATAACTTAATCTCAGAAAAATTTTGTGCAAATTGCACAAAGCTTTCAGCCTTATTTCTTCTCGCTATGCTGGCTCTTCGGCAGCATAAACTCGAGCTTTTCCTGTATATAACGCGGGTTAGAGCCGCCCGCTATCGCAAGCACGCCCTCCTCGATAATCTGCATACACAGTAGCTCGTCTTCGTGAGTGTTTTTCAAAGCCATTCCCAACGGAGCAAAGACAACGTTTGCGAACAGCGAGCCGTAAAACGTCGTGATAAGAGCGACCGCCATACCCGTTGTAAGAGTCTGCGGGTTGGACAGGTCCAACGACGCAAGCATGTTGATAAGTCCTACGAGCGTACCCAACATTCCGAACGCAGGGAATATTCCGACGCCCTTTTCAAAGAACGCGCGTCCTTGATCGTGACGTTCGCACATAAACATTATCGTATCGTCCAGCATACCGCGAACCTTTTCCGGGTCGTTAGCATCGACGATCATCATCAGCGCGGACTTCATAAAAGGATCGGAGCATTGGTTCGCGCTTTCTTCAAGTGCCAGCAGACCTCTCGAACGTGCTACCTGCGCGTATTCGACTATCTGATCTATGTATTTTTTTGGGTCATACTTCTTGGGTTTAAGAGCTATACCGAAACGCTTTCCTATCCCTTTGAGGTAGGACATCGGGAACGACGCCACCAAGCATCCTATCGTACCGCCGACCGTGATTGCCAACGACTGAACGTCGATGAAGTTTTTCATTCCGCCGACATCAACCTTAAATCCCGTTTTCATATCCACGACGATACCGAAAACTACCAATCCAAAAGACAGCACCCAACCTATGATAAGTGATAAATTCAACGTTATCCCTCATTTCTTACTTTATAATAAGCTTCCTGCTTGTTATTCGTATTATGTTAAAGGCTCATCCTTAGGGCGGCCGCGCAGTCTTGCCCTGCGATGATTCCTGGTATTTTCCAAAATAAGAGCCTGTATCTCCTTCATACTTTCACGCACGATAAAGCTGTGCCCGTTTTCAAGCACTATAACGGTATCGGGCGTTTCGTTTACTGTTTCAAAAAGATCCTCGTTCAGCATAAATGACGTTCCGTCAAGCTTTGTAAGAAAAATCATAATTTCCTCAAATCAAATAACAAATCGGAGGTTGCCGCGAACTCCGCGGTCCGCGGCGCTCCGAAAAATTATTGTACTAAAGTTATTTATTACCTCTTAAGGCTGAGAAGTTCCTCAATCATAGTATCGGAAACCGTAACTACACGGGAGTTAGCCTGATAACCTCTCTGTGTGGTTATCATATTCGTGAACTCGTCCGCGAGATCTACGTTGGACATTTCAAGAGCGTTGGGAACTACCATTGCCGCGCCGTCCTCGCCGGGTTTTTTAACGCTTGCGGGACCGGAAGCCACCGTTGCGCGGAAGTTAGTGCCGCCGACCTTCTCAAGACCGTTGGGGTTATCGAACGTAGCGATATCCACGCGTCCGAGCACCATTGTGCCGTAAACGGGGTGCAGACCGATGATAACGCCGTCCGAGCCTATCATATAATCGGTGAATTCGTCCATCGTCTGCTCCGAGCCGATACGTCCGTCCGTAAGGTTGAACGTGGAGAGGCTCTTTGCCGTTTTCGTGTAGAACGAATCATCGCCTTCCTTGGGATTTACTGACGGATAGCCGCCGAAGAACTTGTCGCGGGTTGCAACATTCCATACCTTTTCAAAATCAACTTCCCCTGCCGGAACCTTCGATATGGGCGGGATATTGTCCAGAGTTGCTCCGTCAGCCACAAGGTCGCCTTCGGTAACTCCGAGTCTTTCAGCAACATCCGCAGCAGTAACGGTCTTGCCGTATCTGTCTGTCCAGGTGATATTGCTGAGGGTTCCGTCGTCGGCAGCCTTTGCCTTAGCCGTATAACCCAGAGGATACTCAATGATCTTTCCGTTCTCAACATCGGGGTCATCGGTAACGATCGGCTTGCCGTAATCAAGACCGTTGATGTCATAGAACGTGATCAATTTCTTGTCATCGCCGTTAGCGGCTTTCTTGATAGCTCTGTTTATGTCCGCAATAGTAGTGTCCGCGCAGACATTGATCGTGAGGGTGTTCTCTTCCCAAGCCGCAGTGGTGTTGCCGTAGCCGGACTTTGAAGCAAACTGTATCCTGTAATTGTTGGCATATTCGCCCGCAACCTTAACGCCAAGGTCAAACATACCTGTCGTTTTGCCGTCAACCGCACCGTACATCTTAATTTCGTTGTTGAATTTCGTTGTGCCGTCATCTGCTTTAATCGTGGGATCTGCGGGAGCTGTGCCGGTAAAGGCAGCTATCGCGTCCTCTCTCTTGAACGACGAGGGTATCTGCATACTTGTGCAGGAAAGCTGCGGATAATTTGCGTGTTCGTCCAATGCCAAATACTCTTTCAGCACTTTATTGATATCCGAAACGGTCGTATCGTCGGCAATTTTGATAGTCCATTCGCCGTTTGCGTATTCAACACCGACTTTTCCGTCAGTAGACATCTCGAGCTTTATTGTATCCTTGTTTGCGTTATCATTAACGGAGAAGTCGATATAAGCGTGATCGTTGCCCTTGCCCGTAGCGGAAGGCTTGTAAATGTGGAAACGGCAAGTCGATTCTACCTGGCTGAATCTCAGATCCTCGACCTTATTTGCCGCCGCAACAGCCACAGTGTTATCGGGAATGGGGTCGAAATCAATTGTTACCTCAACATCGTTGGGGAGGGTCACGCCGCCCGCAGTAAGAGCCTTCCGTATCTCATTGTCAAACTCGTCCTTGGAATTAAACTGCTGATCCTGATTAAAGAATATCGTCAGAAGACCGTTTGCATATGTAGCATAGGGGAAATCCGCGTTCTTGAACGCAACAGACATATTCGTATACTTGCTCGGTGCGGTTACGCTGACGGTAACATTTGTGCCGTTGACTGTCTTTGTTGCCGAAGAAACGTGGTTATCGGTATTCGGGATAACGGCTCTGATGATATCGGAGCTGCCCGAAACGCCGTCGCACTCGCCCGAAACGCCGAGAACGTGATAACCGTCGGCGTTTACAAGGTAACCCGCTCTGTCGAACTTGAAGTTGCCCGCTCTTGTATAGTAGATGTTGCCCGCGCCGTCCATTACCTGGAAGAAGCCCCTGCCGTCAAGCGCGATATCGGTCTTGCTGTCGGTGAAGTTGTAGCCCGACTGCGTGAGGTTCGCCTCGCAGGAGCTTACCTTAACGCCGTAGCCTACCTGTCTGGGGTTGATGCCGCCCAATGTAGCCGTCGGCGCGGAAGGGTTGCGCTTTGACTGATAGTAAACATCAGCGAACGTCATTACGTCTGCCTTATAGCCGACCGTGTTTACGTTTGCTATGTTGTTGCCTATCATATCCATTCTCTGCTGGTGAGCCTTAAGACCTGTAACACCCGTAAATAATGATTTAACCATAATAAATGACCTCCAAATTAGAATTAAAGATTTTAAAAGTTTAAGAAGTAAGAATTGAGGGTTATTCTGTCCGCAATTCTCCTCTTACATTGATCACACTGCTGCGACTCTTCATTCGGAAGTGCCGCCGTAAATTCCCGAAGGTCCGTTCACCGTATGAGCAAAGCTCACACTATCACAGTGGAATCTATGTTTGTGAAAATATTACCTATCATTTCCTCCTGGGGAATGGTGGTAATGACTTTGTTGTTTTTTACGCTCACAACAAACGCGTTCCTGTCCACAAGAACCAAAGTTTCAACGCTTCCCTTGTCCGCCGCTATCTCCACGCCCTTGTTCAGACGCTCGAGCGTATCGCCCTCGGTGATATCTATGCTGCGTTCGGAAAGCCGCTGCATCGCGTGCTTGCTGAACTCCACGCCTTGCTTTTCCTCGATCTTCTGCTGCAAAGCCTGCGCAAAGCTCTCGCCGCTGCCGTTCGCCTCCTGCGAACTCGTCACAGGCGCGCCGACCGTGTTTCCGGTGGTAACGCTGATTTGATTGCGAAGCGCTAAATACTCGCTTATCAGCATTGTAGCCTCCTTGCTTTATGTGCCCGTTCCTTCAACTCCGTTTACCTTTTCGGTGTTGTCCTCGGATTTTTCGGGCTCGTTCGTGCTGTTTTCCGTTCCGTCCGGCATATCCACGCCAAACGATGCTACCGTGATCTCTGTGAGCTTGTCAAGACTGTATGTGCCGACAATATTGCCGTCCTGATCTGCGAGAACCGCGCTGATCTTGCCGTCGTTCACCTTGATCGTGTCGATCCAACCCACTGCCACGCCATCGTCCGTCTTTGCGGTAACGTACATTCCGATCATTCCGGAAGCTCTTGCGATGCTGTCCGCCAGCGCGTTGGAGCTTATCGAACTTGTGCCCGCGCTTTCACCCGTGCCCGGCTCAACCTTCGTTACCTTGGAGATATCGAACGTCTCGCCTCCGATAACGATCTTATAGCTGTTTCCCATTTTCGATACCGATTCAACAACTCCCGTTTTGGTGATCTGATTTTTGCCGTCGGGCTTTGTTGCGGTGACTACCTTGCCTACCAGAGAAGTCGCGTAGTTCGCCATCGAGTATGTGCTTGAATCTCTCGCGTAGCTCAGCTGAGAGAAACCGGCAAGCTGTGTGATGAACTCCGTGTTCGACGTCGGCTCAAGCGGATCCTGGTTCGTCATTTCCGCCACCATAAGGCTTAGGAACGTATCGGAGTTTATCAGGTCCTCTGTCGAATCCTTGAACTTGTCCTTATACTTCTCATAGGTTTTTGTTCTTATCTCGTCAAGCGTTGACGTGCTTGAAAGACTGTCCAAAAAATTATCTGCCATTGTTCTTCCTCCTTTTCTTAAAGTTTACATTGCCGCGATGATATCCGCAAACGTTCTGTCGCCGTCATCATCGTCGGTGTGCTGCGCGTCGTCACGGCGGAAGTAAGGGTTCTTACTGCTGCCGTTGTAGTCCTGCGCGTAAGTTTCCTGCCGGCTTTCGTTTACCGTCTGCCATTCCTCGAGATTTACGCCGCTGTTGCGCAGATTGTTCTGCATAAGCTCGCTGTGCTGTTCAAGTACTCGCTGTGTGTGCGCGTTCTCCGCCGCGATCGTTACGGAAACCGCTCCGTCAGCCGCCTTCACAAGCTTTACCGTGATCTTTCCAACATCGCGGCAATGTAAACTTTANNGTGATCTTTCCAAGCTCCTCGGGGTTAAGCACCAGACTGTATTCGCTGCGCTCCTTGGTCTGCTCTATGGCTCTTTCGATGAGCTTTGCCGTCTGGTCGATGATCTCACTCGGCTTGACCTCAATCTTTGTGCCGTCCGTTCCGGTAAATACTATCGGACGATCATTCACGATCGAACCGGCCGCTCCGTTAAGATCGGTTTCGCCGTCCTTTTTGCCGAGCTTCGCGTTTTTCAGCATCTCAAACTCTTCGCTTGCATTTTGAACTCTGCTTGCCGTGTCGCTTGAAATGTTTGCCGTTATCGTATCTTCCGCTTTTTCGGTTTGTGAGGGGTTTGCCTCTTTTACCGTGAACGACTCGATAACGTTGTCAAGCTTGCTTTTGTCAGCGTCTGTGCCGACATCTGCCGTTTTCTGCGTTTGTGCTTCGGATAGTGGTCGTACTTCAAGCTGCGTCTGCGCTGTGTCGGACTGTACCGAGACCGTATCCGGCTGTGCCTGAACCGTGTCCGGCTGTACCTGAACTATGTCCGGCTGTGCCTGAATCGTGTCCGGTTTTACTTGAACCGTATCGGGCTGCGCCTGCTCA
>DILZ01000089.1:5327-7213 GCA_002425305.1 Ruminococcaceae bacterium UBA5579 | reverse complement strand
GTCTGCGCCATAGCTGCGGGAGTGCCGTCAATGCTCGTCACCGCCTCGGTCTGCTCGACCATATTGTCGATGATCTCATCAAACACGCTCTCGTTTGCCTGCTCCTGTGCGTGGATCTCGCCTGTCGCTATCGAAGCCAGCGTTTCATCGGGATCGTTCGGCTCGCTTATCCCGTCAAGGATAGTCACATCAGCGTCATTCTGCTTCTCGTTGTGCTTTTCAACGATCTTGTAAAGCTCCGCAAGCATTTGCCCGGAAACCTCGCGCGAGTAGTTCTGCTCGTTGACCGCCGCTTNNGCCGCCGCGACGGCGGGGTTGAACAGTTCCTCCTCTGGCTCGTTGTCCTTTTCAGGCTCTTTGTTGAAACGCATTTCGATCATCAGCGCGATGATCGCCTGCATAAGCTCCGGGGTCATCAGCTCATCGGGGATATCCCGAACATCAAGCTTACCGTCAACGACCATTTGAGCCAACTCGTGAGCATCGGTCGGCAACTCCTCGCCAGTGCGTTTGTTTCGGAAAACTCCGTTGCTGTCCTTACCGCTCTCCGCAGAAGAGATCCTGCTGCGAAGCTCACTGTCAAGAGCCCTCAGTGCCTGCTCGAACTTTTCATTGTCCCGAAGATCGTTCACCGCGCGCCGGATATCGTCCATAACGCTCGCCGAAACGCCGCTGTCACGCTCTCCAAGCATCTGCTTGAACTGCGCCGCCTGCTCCTTGTCAAGCTCCGCCATACGCTGAGGCATTGCCGCATCGCTTATCATAAAATCGCTGCGCACACTTGTCTTCATCTGTACTGCCATTTATCCACCTCCTTTTTTGATTTTCGCGAAGAACCGCCGGCTTTGTCCGCCGATCGCGCGAACCTTGCCCGCTTCCCTCGCTGTATATATCAACGGCATTTCGCCGATGATAACGTATTCAATCGGCAGCACNNCCCTGCCGCCAAATTCGCGGCTCTGACCGTCTGTCCGCTGACAAACTCCTCGATAAACTGCTCGTTTTCCTTTGCGGCGGCGTGATTGTACTCCTCAAGCTGCTTCTCCTCGAGCTTTTCCAGCGTTTTCACGTCCTTGGTCGCTTCCACGACCACGGAGAGCTGCTGCTCGATCTCCGCCTGCTTTTCTGCCGCCTGCTGCTCCTTTATATGTATCTCCTGCTGGAGAGTTACGATATAGCGCTTTCTCATCGCGATATCCGACGCGGTAGAGCCTAAGCGGTAAACCCGTTCGAGCTGCTCGCTCTGCTCCGCGACCTTATCGATCAGCACCTCGCGGGCTTCCTCGATACGCTTCAGATCCGCCTGCAGCAGCGAGAGTGCGTTCTTCTGCCTTTCAAGCTCCTGCTCGCGGAAATCCTTAAGCTTCTGCAAAGAGAAATGAAACTTCTTCAACTGCTATCACCCTTAATCTCCAACCGCTTCGATAAGAAGCTGTACGGTTTGTTCAAATCCCATACTGTCGTCTACTCGCTGCATCAAAAAATCGTTTATCGCATCTATCTTGTTTATCGCCTCGTCCAACGCGGGGTTCGTGCCGTGCTTGTATGCTCCTATGGAGATAAGGTCGGCATTCTCCGTGTAAAGCGAAAGCAGATTTCGCAGCCTTCCCGCAGCGTCCTTGTGTTCGGGACGCGCGATCTCGCTCATCAGACGCGAAACGCTTGATAATATGTCAATTGCAGGATAGTGGTTTTGCGCCGCAATTTTTCTCGAAAGTATGATGTGCCCGTCGATGATACCGCGGACGGTATCGGCGATCGGCTTTGGTGTGTCGTCGCCCTCTACAAGCACCGTGTAAATGCCCGTTATCGAGCCTTCGGGGAAGTTCCCCGCGCGCTCGAGCAGCTTCGGCATCGCGCTGTATATTGACGGCGTGTAGCCGCGC
>DILZ01000089.1:0-5313 GCA_002425305.1 Ruminococcaceae bacterium UBA5579 | reverse complement strand
CTCGCCGGTGGAAAGCCCCACCTCGCGCAGCGCCATTGCGTAGCGCGTCAGGCTGTCCATCATCAGCAATACGTCCTTGCCCTGCTTCATAAAGTACTCCGCGATAGCCGTCGCGGTAAGCGGACACTTTGAACGCATCATCGCGGGCTGATCCGAGGTCGCCACAACAAGCACCGACCGCGCCATTCCCTCCGGACCCAGGTCGCGCTCGATAAACTCGCGCACCTCGCGTCCACGTTCGCCGACAAGCGCTATTACGTTGACGTCCGCCTTGACTTTTCTCGCTATCATACCCATAAGCGTCGATTTTCCGACGCCAGAGCCTGCGAAAATGCCCATTCTCTGTCCCTTGCCCATCGTGAGCATACCGTCTATCGCCTTAACGCCAAGCTCTATGGTTTCGTGAATAGGCGGTCTTGTAAACGGGTTTACGGGGATACCCGTGATGGATACCTCGTCGGTGTAGTTTATCGGCGCGCCTCCGTCCAACGGCTCTCCCAACGCGTCCACTATTCTGCCGACAAGTTCGCCGCCCGCTTTGACGTTGAGTTTGTCGCCGGTGTTGTCAACGATGCTTCCGGGACCGATGCCTTCCATTTCGGTGTACGGCATAAGCAAGATGTTGCTCTTGTTGAAGCCGACCACCTCGGCGTGTATATATGATGACATATCTTTTGAGAATATGCGGCACACATCACCGATGTTGCACTGCGGACCGCTCGCCTCGATAGTCATTCCCACGATCTTTTCGATTTTTCCCATATATCGGAAGAGGTCGCTTTTATCGATATCCTCTCGAAATGTTGCCAGATCAAGCATTTTATTCCTCCGATTTGAGAGTTACTGTTTCGGAAAGGTCTGCGGTCTGCCACTCGCTTTGCTGTTCGGCTTCCTCGACCTGTTCCTTATCATCCGCTTTCTTCCTTCCGCGCTTTTTCGCGGTCGGCACACGGAATTTCTCATCGCCCAGCTCTCTTATCATTTTAAGCTGGGTCTGTATGCCCGCGTCGGTTATCTCCTCACCGTTATCCACTATCACCGTACCCGGCGACGCGTCCGCGATAAGCTCTACCTCGACGTTCTCGCACATACATATCTCTTTTAAATATTCATAATCGCCCGCAAGCTCGGTGGTTGCACCGTTCTCATCAAGCGTTATGCGAATAAGCTGACTGTTTCTGAAATCCTTGGCGGCCTTTTTGATGAGCTTTTTCGCCGCCGTGCCGTCCTTTACAGACATCGAGTTCAAGGTGACCTTGTTTGCGATGTCCATAACGGTTTCGTATATTTCCTTTTCGTATCTCTCGAAAAGCTCCGCCTTCTCCTCGTTTATGCGCTCGGAATACTCCCGCGCCTCGTCAAGAATACTGCGGCCTTCCGCCAGACACGCCGCTACGCCGTCCTTTTTGCCTTGTTCGAAGCCCTCCGCGCGCGCCTTAATGAACACGCCCTCGCGGTTTTGCTCCGCGTCTGCGGCTATCTCGCCCGCCTTTTGCTCCGCGCCCGCTATTATATCCTCGGCACGGCGTTTAGCCTCGACTATCACCTGCTTGCCCTGCTCTATGTACTGCTCTTTAAGACTTGCAAGCTCCTCGCGAAGCTTTTCAAGCTCGCGCTGCTTAAGAATTATCTCGGTTTCGCGCTGAACCAGCATTTCCTCACGCGTAAACCGCGGTTCGGATCGTTTTTCCTCAACGACCTCGTTATTAACGGCATTAACGGCGTCATCGACCTCCTCAACCTCGAAAGCCTCCTGCTCTTGTTTCGGTATCGGAATATTCACGGTGTTTTGAATATCCACTCCGCCGCCCTCATAGCGAACGGAACTGTATTTTAAAACTCCCAAGCCTACCCCTCCGAAAACTTGATCTGCGGCTTTGTCTTATGCAATGATCTCATCGCCGCCGCCGCGGGAAATGGTAATCGCGCCGTCCTGCTCAAGACGTCTGATAATGCCGACGATACGCTGTTGTGCCTCTTCAACGTCACGCATACGAACGTTGTGCAGATATTCGATATCTGCCTGGAGGTTCTCTCTCGCACGGGAGGAAATGTTCGCGAAAATGCACTCTGCGACCTCCTGCGTCGAACCCTTGATCGCCACCGCAAGGTCTTTGGAATCGACCTGCTTGACGAACTCCTGAATATCCTTGGAATCGAGGTTTACAATATCCTCGAACACAAACATCTTCTGCTTGATGAGGTCTGCCAGCTTCTGATCACGGGCTGACAGCGCGTCAAAGATATATTTCTCGGTCGCGCGGTCTACGTTGTTCATAATCTCCGCCGCGTAGTTGATGCCGCCGACCTCCATAGAATCCATATCGGCAAGCGAAGCGAACTTCTTTTCAAGCGAACGCTCTATCGCCTTTACGACCTCGGGCGAAGCTCTGTCCATACACGCTATACGCTCGATAACCTCAACGCGCTTTCCCTTCGGAAGCTCGGAGAGTATCGCCGACGCCTGATCCGTTCTTGCATAGGACAATATCAGCGCAATCGTCTGCGGGTGCTCGTTCTGCACGATAGCCAACAGGTTTTTATAATCCGCCTTGCGAACGAAATCGAACGTCTTCGTTTCAAGCTGCTTTGTTATGCGGTTCAGCAGCGCGCTCGCCGCATCCGCGCCGAACGCCTTTTCCAAAACGTTTCGCGCGTAATCCAATCCGCCCTCGGCAACTACCTTTTGAGTAAGGCACAGCTCGTAGAACTCGTTGAGTACCTCCTCGATGGTTTCAATGGGGTGATACTCCATTCGGGCAAGCTCTACGGAGATAGCCTCAACATCGTCGTCGGAAAGGTGTTTATATATCGCGGAAGCGTTTTCCGCGCCCATTGACGCCAGCACAAGCGCGCTCTTTTGCGCCGCGCTCAGCTCGTTATTCTTATCCGCCATTGCTTTTCCTCTTTTCGGAATGATTGTAACGACATCGCGTATCGGACGGTCAATCGCCTTCCTCGCGTATCATATTTCTGATAATGGAAGCTACGATATCGGGGCTTGACTGCGCAAACTCCGCGATCTCGCGCTTGAGAATGGTTTCGCGCGACTCCTTGCCGGCTTCCTGAGTAAGACTTGCGATATTGAAATCGACCTCCTGCGGCATCTCCGGATGTTCGCCATAGCTCCCCGAATCNNCCGCCGCCAAAGCCTGCTCCTGTCTGCGTCTTATCTTCTTCTTGCGGCTTCTGCTCATCATCAGCGACGCAATAAGCAGACCGATGAGGACAACGCCGAGAACGATAACCAAAATTATCAGCATATTGCGGTATCTGTCGCCCTGCGTGATGATAACTCCGCCGCCGTTGCCGTTGCCGCCAAGACCGCCGCCGTTGTTATTGTCAATCGCAAACGGCATATTATGAACGTAAACGTTCGCCAGATCCGTACCTGCGGAAGCCGCCACCATTCTTTCAATGGATTCGCGTTCCGCCTCGGTCATATTCGTCTGATTTATCCCGACACCGACACTCAAACGCTTGATCTCGTAACCGTCGCGCTCCGTAATGGTCTTTATGTTGGTAACATCGTACTGCTTTTCGTCTTTCAAATAATAATATGTCTGACTATCGGCAACACCGTTAAAGGTGGGATAATCCGGTGACAAATCGGCGTCGGGCGTGGTACCCACAAGCCCGTTGGGGTTTTTCAAATTGGAGTTTGTCTCAACTTTGTTTTCGTGCTCGAGAACGCCCGTGTTGTTTTCGTCAACGGGGATGTACTCCATAGACACCACTTTCTTCGCGTCGAAATCCAATACCGCAGTTACGCTGATAGCGTAGCCGTTCTTACCAAACATCTTGGTAAGCTGAGAATCAAGAGCATTCTTTATTCCCATTTGCATATCGCGCTGAAACTGCAGCCGTCTGTACCCAACCGCCGTGCCCGAAGCGTCCTTCTCAAGCGCCGACTCGTCCTCGGGGCTTATCCACTGATACGAGCGCCCTTGCGTGTCGACTACCGATATATTATCGTATGTAAGACCGTCCACGGATTTGGAGACCAGCGCAAAAATCGCCCGAACCTCCGCGTTGGTAAGCTCGTTGCCCTCCTGAAGCTGTAATGTTACCGCACAGGTGGGTATTTCCTCCTTTGACGTGATAACATAATCTCTTGTTTCCGGTACCGAGAGGTTTACCGCAGCGTCGCGGATAGCTTCCAAGCGGCGAAGCGTCGACGCTATGTTCGCCTCGCGCTGCTGACGCGCCACCTCGCGCTTGTCGCGGTCGGTGCTCCACAAATTAACGCCGTCGTTCCAGATACTGTAATCCGAGGAGTTCTTGGGATATCCCCGCACGGAAAGCTGCATACGCAGATTATCCGCTTGGTCGCTCGGCACGATTATATCGCCGCTCCCCGTCATTTTAACATTGGATATTCCCATATCCGTGATCGTAGATGCGATCTCCGACGCCTCTGCGGTCGTCAGACCCGAATACAGCACCGTAGTGCCCTTTTTGTTCAGCACGTTCGCCAAAATTATGATAATGACTATCAAGGCGATCGGAACGGCGCAAACAGCAATTCTAACAGCATTTGAAAAGCCGCTCCATTTCTCCTTAACGACCACAGTGACCTTTTTAAACTTTTCTTTCATTGATCAAATGCCTCCGAAGCTCGGTAATTATATCTGCATATTAATAATGTTGTTGTACGAGCTTATAACTTCGTTTTTGACCGTAACGAGCAGATCCACCGCCATATTCGCCTTTGTAATGTTCGCCTGGACTGTCGCGAGGTCGTCGATGTTGCCGAGCATAAGGTCGATCGCGTCCTGATCGACACGCTCGTTGGTCTCGATAACATTTGTCACCATTCCCTTGAAAATATCAAAGAACGATGCCTTCTGCGGATCGGCGACAACGCCGTTCGTTTCTTCCATCTGAAGCATTCTGCGCATAGGATTCATTCTGTCAAGCTGTCTTTCGAGATGATCCACAGACTGCAAAGCGTAAACTGCCATAATACATATATCCTTTCAATCAGCTTAATTTTACTTTCCGATGCTGAGCGACGCCTGTATCACAGACTGCAAAGCCTCGTACATCGACTTGCACGCGTTGAACGAGTTCGACGCCTCCAGCGCGTCTATCTCCTCTACCTGCCTGTCAACGTTGCTCTCGTAAATATATCCGAAATCGTCCGCAAGCGGGTGATTGGGACTGTAAACCGGCTCGGGCGGCGTTTCGTCCTCAACGACCTCGACCGCCTCCACGCCGCGCATCTGCACATACCTGAAAATATCGGGGATATAATCGCCCTCCATCATTTTCCGCGCAAGCGTATCCTTAAACGCCCTGTCCTCGCCGAAC
>DILZ01000005.1:6107-6623 GCA_002425305.1 Ruminococcaceae bacterium UBA5579 | reverse complement strand
CCGCCGCCCGCAACAGTGCAGACGATATCGAACTTCTCCATAAGATCGGTGAGCGCAAGCGGCTGACGAACTATCAGCTTGAGCGTGTCAAGACCGAAATAATCATCAATGCTTCTGCCGTTGATAGTGATAGAACCGCTTCCGGGATATACTCTTACACGAGCGACAGAGTGCTTTCTTCTGCCTGTGCCGTAGTAGTAAGGTTTAGATTCGTACATAAAAAGCCCTCCTTAAAATTTGTATTCAACGGGCTTCTGAGCCGCGTTTTTATGCTCTGCACCAGCGTAGCAGCGAAGTCTTGTGAGAGCCTTTCTTCCGAGTGTGTTGTTGGGCAGCATACCGTTCACCGCCAGCGTCATCGCCTTTTCGGGACGCTGCGCCATCAGCTTGTCGTAGCCTACCTCTTTGAGGTGACCGATCCAGCCGGTGTGGTGACGATAAACCTTCTTCTCGAGCTTCTTGCCCGTGAGCACTGCCTTAGAGCAGTTGATGATGATAACGTGATCTCCGCAATCC
>DILZ01000005.1:2631-6078 GCA_002425305.1 Ruminococcaceae bacterium UBA5579 | reverse complement strand
CCTGTTGCGGCTACTCGACCGAGCGGCTTTTCGGCAGCGTCGATAACATACCAGGTGCGCGTAACTTCCGCGGGCTTTGCCATATAAGTCATTGTTTTTTCCTCCTGTTTTAATTTATTACTATTCGCAACAATGGTTATTATACCACGCTTTTTTGTGTTTGTCAAGGCTTTTTCTGCGTATTTTTTAAATATAACCCAAATTCTTTCGTTTTCTCTGCAAATCGCTCTTGTTTTCTCGTTTTCTTAGAGTTCATTTCATTTTTTGCCGCGCGTAAAAAATATCGAGGTAAACAGAGAATATCTCCGAAAACCCGTGATTTTCGGAGATATTTTCGTTATTTGTTGATTTCCGGATTATCGGTTCGACCGAAAAGGTAGTCAAGCGACACGTCGAAAAAGTCGGCGATGTCAAGCAAGGTTTGGTAATCGGCTTCGCGCTCAAGATTTTCATATCTGCTGATAACGTTTTGATTTAAATCAAGTTCCACGCCCAACCTTACTTGCGACATATGCCATTTATCCCGCAATTCTTTTAGTCTAAATAAAATTTCAATCGCCCCCTTGACTTTATTATGGCATAGTGGTATAATACCGACATACCATTTTGGTATTTGAGGCTAAGGAAGGAAGACTTTTTAATTTAGTATACAATAAAATCGAAAGGAGAAGTGTGTAAAGTGAGCATTATAGAAAAAATATATGAGGCTTTTATTGCCGGCAAGCTGTCCGTAAAGCCCGAAAAAACAGACGCAGACATACAAAAGCTGTTTAAAACTCTGTATGAAACCGACGCGGAACAGGCGGAGGAACTTGAACGCTTTGTTTTCGATATTGCCGACAAGCAGGGCAAAAGTATGTTTGCGGCGGGTTTTAAGCTCGCTGTCGAGTTGATTATGAACTCTTTCGAAAGATGATATCACAGAGCAAAAAATATCACGCGCTTTTCTTAACACCGTGCTATAATATCAACAGACGGGAAGTAAGATAATGGATCGGATAAAATACTTTCAGCGCTCGATAGACTTCATTGAGGACAACATTACAGAGCCGTTCGACATCGGCGATATGAGTTCGCCCGATTTTCGAAGCGAGATATGGGTGCCCGTGGCAACTTAAAACAGAACAGCGATTTGNNCTGCCGATTTTTTCCGACACTATTCGATACCCAGATCCTCTATAAGCCTTGTTACCTCCACGCGGGTCTTAAGTCTTATTCCCTCGCGCAGCAGCTCTATATCGGCAGGGTAGAGCGAACCGAGCGGTGTGTCGTAGACCGCGAGCGGTTCTTCCGTTTTCTCGCTGAACAACGCTATCTTACCGCCATGTTCGCGCAAAACAAAGCACACCGCGTCCTCGGCAGCGCCGCCGACCGCAGCAACGTGCGAGGTAAACATAATAGCCGAAACAATAACGGCTGTAAGTCCGAGCTTTCGCATTTAACCGCCTCCTATCTCTTTTCAAAGTAGCAGCACTTTGACGAAGCCGCGCCCGAAAAGGTAAGCTCGTTTTTCGTGCAGTATCCGTCGACCTGAAAGCGGCAGTTTTCGCCGCAGCTGACCATATTCATCTTGCACCTCCGTTTCGGATATTATTTGCGCGTTTTTTGCCGATTATTCCCGAGAATATCCGCCCGGTGCTTTGCCAAAATATGCTATAAGCGGCACGGCAGACTATGGCGGGAAAACCGAAAAAGTGATGTATTGACAAATCCTTTCCGCGGTTGTATAATTATGATGAGGAGTTGTATATGAATATATTGCTTAGAATATTTAATTGGGTGGTTTTGGTTTTCGGGATCAATTCGCCGTTTATTATGGCAAGTACCCCGCTTGCGATGAGGATAGCGATTTGGGCGGTGCTGCTCGCGCATTTTGCCGCGTTCAACGTTTTCCCGACGCTGAAGCGCTGCCCCAATCTGCGTTTGAAGTTACTCGGCGACGGCGCGGAGCTTATCCTCGCGTTCTGGGTGACCTGCGCGGCGTCCGTTCCGTTTGCCGTGATACACATAAAGGCACTTCTGGTTTCACGGGACAGCAGCTTTATGTTCCATATCGGCTGCATAATCGTTCTGGTGGTGTGCGAATTTATTGTCTTCTGGAACGGCATAATCCGCGTGTATATTACGTCGGTGCAGCTTCGTGTGAAGCATCGCGTTCTGGGGCTGATCTTCGGAATGATCTTTCCCGCAAATCTTGTTATGCTGATGATAATCTACGTTAAAACGCACAGAGAGGCGATAACCGAAACTGCCCGCATAGAGCTTGACCGCCACCGTCACGACAAGCGCATATGCGCGACAAAGTACCCTATACTGTTCGTGCGCGGAGTATTCTTCCGCGACAGCCGTCTTTTGAATTATTGGGGACGTATCCCTGCGGCTCTCAAGGAAAACGGCACGGAGATCTATTACGGCGATCAGCAGAGCGCGCTTTCGGTGGAGGACAGTGCGAAAGAGCTGGCTCAAAGGATCGAGGATATCGTGACGCGCACGGGCTGCGGCAAGCTGAACATCATCGCCCATTCAAAGGGCGGGCTGGATTCGCGTTACGCGATATCGAGGCTCGGGTGCGCAAAATACGTCGCGAGCCTTACAACGATAAACACGCCGCACTGCGNNCCGGCTGCCTGTTTGCGGAGTATCTGCTCGGCGCGTGCAAGCCGCGTATCAAGGAATTCATCGAGAAGACCTACAACAAGGTTTTCTATGCCCTCGGCGACGATGATCCCGATTTTATTTCGGCGGTGAAGTGTCTTACAAACAGCTATTGCGAGCAGTTCAACAAGGAGGTCTTGGACGACCCCGAGGTGATGTATCAGTCTTACGGCTCTAAGGCGACCAACAGGCGCAGCGGACATTTCCCGCTGAACTTCTCTTATCCCGTTGTCAAGAAGTATGACGGCGACAACGACGGGCTTGTCGCGCTTGCCTCTATGCCGTGGGGAGAGCGCTTTACGCCGCTTTTCCCGGAGGGTCGGCGCGGTATCACTCACGCGGATATGATAGACCTCAACCGCATTGATATAATGGGGTTCGACGTGCGGGAATTTTATGTTCAGATGGTTTCCGACCTGCGCGAAAGGGGATTTTGATGATCGCGTTCGAACAATTGAAAAGGCTTGCCGAAAACAACGTCTCACAAGGCGGAGAGCCGGAAATTTGGCTTAACTTTTCCGATAAGAAAAACGATTATATGATAATAGCGTTTAGTGGAAAATGTTCGTTTCAGCGTTGTTCGACGCAAGGTCGGAAGCCGTATGACGGCAGCGGGGAGTTCTTTTACAAGAGCTTGGACGAGTTGTACGAAACGGAGACCGTCGACGGGATACTGCTTAAACGCGACTGGGACAAAATAACGGACATCTGGAGTTTGGATATGGATATAGAGTTGGCGTAACAATTCACAACAAGGTTATGGCAACGGATAAATTTCAAAAAGTGTCAGCC
>DILZ01000005.1:0-2558 GCA_002425305.1 Ruminococcaceae bacterium UBA5579 | reverse complement strand
ATACGGTGACGAGATTTTGAAATTTAAATTAAAATAAGGAGTAGATATGGCGGATATTACGATAACGATGAACGGCACGGAGGAGATACGCGCGGTTTTCGGAGAGTTCGACAGAAACATCAATCTTATACAAAAGGCGTTTTCGGTGACGATCTTTGCGCGAGGCAGCGACGTGAAAATCACTGGTGATGACGAGCTTTCCGTTGCCAAAGCGGAAAAGGCTGTGAGAACGCTTTGCGGAATGTTTTCGCGCGGCGAAACGATAGCGGAGCAGAACGTGCGCTACGCTATCTCGATGGTGAACGACGGCACGGAGGGCGAGATAGCGGCGATAAGCGGCGACTGCGTTTGCGTCAGCTTTACGGGAAAGCCCATAAAGCCGAAGACCGTCGGGCAGAAAAAATACTGCGATATGATACGCAAAAACACGATAACGTTCGGCGTGGGACCTGCGGGAACGGGAAAGACGTATCTTGCCGTAGCTCTTGCGGTGACGGCATTTAAGCAGCATCAAGTACAACGTATCATACTTACGCGCCCCGCCGTTGAAGCTGGGGAAAAGCTCGGCTTTCTGCCGGGCGATCTCCAGAACAAGGTAGACCCGTATCTTCGTCCGCTGTATGACGCGCTGTTTGAGATGTTCGGGCAGGAGGCGTTCGCGCGCAATCAGGAAAAGGGAGCGATCGAGGTTGCGCCGCTTGCGTATATGCGCGGGCGCACGCTCGACGACAGCTTCATAATCCTTGACGAAGCGCAGAATACCACCCGCGAGCAGATGAAGATGTTTTTGACAAGACTCGGATTCAACTCCAAAATGGTGATAACGGGCGATATTACTCAGATAGATTTGCCCGAAACAAAAAAATCGGGGCTTATCGAAGCGCTTAAAGTTCTCCGCAATGTGGAGGACATCGCGCAGAACCGCTTCACCGAAAAGGACGTTGTGCGGCACAAGCTGGTGCAGGATATCGTGAGGGCTTACGACGAGTATCAGGGCACACGCAAGGACAAAGGCGCGTGGAACAATTAAAAATGCAGAATTTCGCGCGGTCAATTCGGGGTTGACAACCTTGTTGATACGTGCTATAATAGTAGGTAGTCGAAATTCTAAAAAAGGGGTGAACAAACTGCCAAAACTAACCTTAACAGTCGTGGGAATCAAAGAGATTAAAAAGTTTCTTAAACTGCAAAAAAAATCAATTCGACGACATAAACGTTTAAAGAGAAAATTGACGACTTTATCAAATGGGCTTGATGAAATGAAATAGAAATCAGGTCATAAATGAGCTATTGATTTTATGCGTCCCCACCCTCCGCCGGAGGCGGGGTAAGATGCGGGAGCATATACAATTTGAGGTGTTAAGCCCGCGCGGCTTAACGCCTTTTTAGGATTTAAAGCTCAAAGGAGAAGGAATGAAAATTTACGTTGATTATAATAACGAACAGAATAAGCTCCCTCCGCCCGATGACTTTGAGAAGCTCGTTGAGGACTGCACGCGGGCAGCTCTTGAGGAAGAGGAAATAGAGGACGATGCGGAGGTCTCCATAACGTTGGTGGATAATGCGCGTATTCGCGAGCTGAACTCGGAGTTCCGCGAGATTGACCGCGAAACGGACGTGCTTTCATTTCCGTTGGGTGACGACGTGGGCTTTGAGGTCGACCCCGACACGGACGCTATTTTACTCGGTGACATTGTGATTTCGCTTGAAAGAGCGGCCNNCGATGAATACGGGCATAGCTTTAAGCGCGAGGTCGCGTTTTTGGTAACGCACTCGCTGTTTCATCTTCTGGGCTACGACCATATGACTTCCGAAGAGGAAACGGAGATGTTCGCTAAACAGGAGAAGGTTTTGGAGAAGTTGGGGATAACGCGGTGAAAAAGTTTTTGAAAAGTTTTAAATACGCGGCTCACGGAGTTACGGAGGCTTGTAAACAGCGCAACTTTCGGTTTCATATCTGCGCTATGGCGTTCGTGATATTTTTTGCGGCGCGGTTTTACAACTTCGGCGCGGAGCGGTGGGCGATACTGCTGCTCACCTGTGCGGGAGCGCTTGCTCTTGA
The DNA here is from genome assembly GCA_002425305.1 of Ruminococcaceae bacterium UBA5579. GTDB lineage: Bacteria > Bacillota > Clostridia > Oscillospirales > Ruminococcaceae > CAG-115. The sequence continues at coordinate 496 of DILZ01000005.1, read as the reverse complement.
AACGGTGAACACCGGACTTGAACGCCTTGCCGATAAAGTAACCGAGGAGCACTCCCACCGAATAAGAATAGCCAAGGACTGCGCGGCGGGCGCGGTGCTGATATGGGCGGTGTTTGCGGTCGCGGTCGGGCTTTTGCTGTTTTGGGATATGGACAGTTTTGCGCTGATACGGCAATACTTTTCGAAGTATTCAAGGCTCGCCGTGCTGATACTTGCTGTTGCGCTGGCGTGGGCGTTTGTGTTCTTGCCCGAAATTTATTCAAACAGGAGAAACAAGTAAGTTATGAACGTTGAGATCAGAGCTTTGCTCCCCGCCGAATACCCTCTTTTAGAGGATTTTCTGTACGAGGCGATCTTTATTCCCGAAGGTGCGCAAAAGCCGCCGCGCGAGATAATCGGACGAGAGGAGCTTCAAGTTTACATAAAAGACTTCGGCAAGCAAAAGGACGACCGCTGTCTTGCCGCCGTGTGTGACGGCAAGACGGATTTTGCCGCT
>DILZ01000106.1:4425-5765 GCA_002425305.1 Ruminococcaceae bacterium UBA5579 | reverse complement strand
GACACTCCGCACCTTGAATATCTGTTCATTCAAGTTTGATATCGACGGCGAGAGCAAGTCGTTCTCGTGCGGCGGCAAGCAGCTTCTCGGTGATGAGTTCCGCAGCTATTATCAGACGCTTATCGGCTCTGTCGGGGAGGAGATATATACGGGCGAGGTGAGCGGCACGCCGCTTGCGACCGTCACATTCAACTACAAAGGCGATTATTTCGATGTTTACGGCAGAAGGAGCGACACGCTCTCCTATTACGAGAGCGATGACCGCAAGTGTGTTGTCGCGCTGAACGGTACGCCGATATTCAAGGTGCGGAGTGTCTATGTTGACAGGCTTGTTGAAAACACGGACGCTCTGCTTAACGGAGGAAAGGTTCGGGTCGATTTTTAATTGACCGTTGATCTATATTTTATTTGCTTAAAGGAGGACATTATGGCAGAAGAAAAATTGTTGTATTACAGAGGGTTTCCGCTGATCAGAAGCGGCGACACGATCTTTTACGGCAGCGGCGGCGATGAATTTGCGGCGCGGCTTACGGTAAAGGATACGAAGAAAATAGCGGACGCGGATGTGCCGAACAAGATAATGGTGCAGCTCGTGCCGAGAAATCCCGCAGACGCCGCAAAGGCGCGCAAGGGCGACTTTATCGGGTTCTACGAGGCACTTGATACAGCGCACGTTTGGCTTACCGAGGCACTGTTCGGTTGATTTGAAGGCTCTTTCCTCCGCGCTTTGCGGGGGAGAGTTTGCGTTTGGGAGGGATATGCTTGACAAATTTGACTATAAAGCGCGACGAGCTTACCGCTGATGAGTTTATCACTCTGTGGAAAACGGTGTGGGACGGCGCTCCGGCTTACGATCAAACAAGGCTCGCTTTGGAACACACCTTGTTCCGGGTTTCGGTCTTTGATGATGATAAGATCGTGGCAATGGCGAGAGTGATCGGCGATATGGGGTTAAATTACTACATAAAGGACGTAGTGGTTCGCCCCGAATATCAGAAAAAGGGGATAGGCAGAACTCTGATAAACGAAATATTGCGGTTCGTCAAGGAAAACGGCGTTGTCGGCACGGATATCTTTGTGGAGCTGTGCGCTGTTCCCGACAAGATACCGTTTTACGAAAAGCTGGGTTTCAAGTCTAACGAGGCGCAAAGGCTGTTTCTTTTCCAACGCGCGGAATGATGAAAACAGAAGCGGAGAACCGAACGTTCTCCGCTTGTTTTATTTCAGATCGTCCACGGAAAGCTCTCCGCCGCGTAAAACCTGTCCTAGCAGATCGGGCAGCTTTTGCGGACTGCACGCGAAGCACGGGATACCCAGCCAACGCCGTTTTCCTTGACGAA
>DILZ01000106.1:0-4407 GCA_002425305.1 Ruminococcaceae bacterium UBA5579 | reverse complement strand
AGCAGACACACAAGCGTAACGCCCGAAGCCTTTATCTCCTCCATTCGACGCACGAACGCGGCGCGGTTGCCGCCCTCCATAAGGTCGGAGATCAGGAAGAACAGCGTCTTGCGCGGGTTTTCGATAAACTGTTGGCAGTATGCCACCGATTTGTCGATGTCCGTGCCGCCGCCAAGCTGAAAGCCGTACAGCAGATCAACGGGGTCTCCGCATTTTTCGGTGAGGTCAACGATGCTCGTGTCGAACGCCACAACGCGCGTTTTAAGTGAGCTCATACTTGCGAGTATACAGCTCACCACGGACGAGTAGATCACGCTCTCTCCCATAGAACCGCTTTGGTCTATGTCCAGAATGACCGTCCACTTGTTGGCGGCGGTTTTCGTGCCGCGGTCGAAGAAGTAGAAGTGTTCGGGAACTATCGTTTTGAGTTCCGGTGACCAGTGCTTCAAATTGCGCCGTATCGTCATTTTGTAGTCGAGCGCGGCGGCGGACGGAGACCCCGTTGATCTGCTGNNCGCGGCGGCGGACGGTATCGGCGAGTGCGCGCGCTTGTTTACGGCGGCGGTGACGGCGCGGCGAATATCCTGTTCGAGCTTTTTGTTGATCTCCTCAACTATTTTGCGGATAAACTCGCGCACACTGTCTTTGGAGCGCTTTGGTATCATATCCTTCAGTGTGAGTATCGTGGACGCAAGGTTGATGTCCGGTTCGGTGTTTTCGAGCAGCTCGGGTTCAAAGAGGAGCTGCTTTAAGCCGCAGCGGTTCACTGCGTCGTTTTGTATGATCTTGACTATCTCCTTGTCGAACAGCGTGCGCACGTCTCCGAGCCACTTCGATATCTGCGGGTTCGACGGACCGTGCCCGGAGCCGCGTCCCGAGACGCCTCCTGCGCCAAAGCCGTCCTTGTTGTAGATAGCCGCAAGCGCAGCGTCCATCAGCGACTGCTCCTCCGAGAGAGCGGGCATATTCATACTTGAAAGGCGGTTTTCGCTATCCTGTCCGAGGATAAGCCGCCAGCGCTGTAATTCTTGTGTTTGTTCCATAGTTACTCCTTTATATAGAACGAGGGGTACAGGTCGTATTCGCGGTATTCGTTCCTAACACCTTCAATATATTCCAATATCTCCTCTAAAGATTTGTCCGCAAACTCGTTCTCGAAAATTTGCGTTTCCGCCCACATATATTCGGGGTTTTGCGTGTCACGATAACCGCCTCCGCCTAGCGACTTGTGCTGTTCGGATATCTTGCAGTAGTCGAACCACACGATAATGTCCACTCTGTCGCCGTTTTCATAGAGGGCGTTCAGAAACTCCTTACAATCGCGGAAAATATTTTCGCCGCATACGCGATTCTGCTTGATGTATTCGGCTGTTTTAATGTTCATATTTCCTCCGCTGTTATATGTCTGCGGACAGTCGCAGCTCGTAGAATTGCCGAACCCATTCGGGATAGCTTTTGTATTCTCCGTCCTCGGCGAGCTTTTGCAAAGTTCGCTTGCCAACGCGCCTGTCCATTACCGCGAGTATCTTCACCAGATAGTTTTCGGAGTTGAGCGCGTCCGCTATCGGCATTTGAAGAAAATCGGTCGCCGCCCGTAAAAAGTCCCACTCGCTTAAAATGCCCTTTTCGGCAAATTCACGCTCAAGCTTTTGATATTCCTCTTTTGAAGCGTTGTTTTCTCCAAGTTCCGTGTATTCAAGAAAATGACCGTTGTTCCATGTAAACACTGCAAGCTCCTTGCCGTCAAGCCGAACGNNGGCTGCTCTGCCGTAGGCATTGTGAACCGAGTGATAGCGCGTCAGAAAATACGTTATTCTGCCGCGCAATTCCTCGCAGAGCCGTTCATTCAGTTGTTTGTTAAGGTACAGCCACGATTTGTAGTGTGTCATAAACCGCCCTCTATGTGTTCATCAATGCTGCCTAAAAGCAGCTCCTGCAGCTCCTCGTCCATAAACTCGAAATCATCGGGAATATTCAGACAGACCGTTTTCTTGCCGCGAAGCTCCTCCGCGAATTTCTCGCGAACTCTTCGCAAATGCTTTTTCTCCATACAAAATATCATATCCGCCCAGCCTATAAGCCCAGCCGTGACCTTTATCCGCGCGTTGTTCTCCGTTCCTGCGGAACGTGCTTGATGTCCGTTATAGCCGTTGAACAACTTCTCGGCGGTAAGACTTCGCCGCTTATTTTGACTGCACAAAAACAGTAAATTCATATGTCGCCCACCACCATAAAAGTTATGAATTGTTTCCTTTTTAAAGACGTTTTATCGGAAAAAACATATAGCTTTTACCGGTCTGCGGACAAGTAAAATCGTGGACTGCGCCCGCAAGCGAGATACCGTTGTCGTTCAGATACTGTATCATATCCGAGAAAGTGTTGTCGTTTTCACACTCGACATACAGATACTCGAAAGACGGGACGATCCATTTTACCCAGCCGTTGGGTGCTTCCGCGCCGTCAACGCACTCCGCGCCCGCAAGGTACAGCCCCTCGCTGAAATCAGCCCACGGCTTGAACGAGCGCGAAAAGTCCGACATTGCGCCCCACACACCGATAGGAACGCCGTTTTCGTCCGATTTGACAAGGTGCGCTATCTCGCCGAACCGGGAGTTTGCGTCCTCCCAAAGCCGCTCGATAAAGCCTTCGCCGTCCGCTGTCGAGCCTTCCTTTCCGATAACCGTAAAGGCTTCTTTTCTGCATTTTTCGATATTCATTGTTTTCTCCAAATCAACATAATTCCAACGCATAGCTATTTGCGTCAAAGCTCCTCGCGTCGGCTTTGTATTCGCCTGTGCAGACAACGGATACCGTGATGAAATCATATGTGTACTCGAGCCTGCAAAGGTTTTCGGGAGTGCGCTCTTTGCCGTAATAATACCACTCCCACACGATCTTTTCGGCGCTTTCGATGTGGAAGTCGTTCTGCTCGTTGACTATTCCCGACGGCTTGTAAACCGTGAGCCGTTCGCCGTTATCAAAGCGTATCGTCAGCACGCCGCCGTTATGCTCCGTGCTTACGGGTCTGTGAAAATTGTCGTAGGGTCTGCCAAACCAAACGCCCCAAAAGCGCAAACAGCCGCCTTTTTTCAGTATATTCATTCCCGCTGCCTCAAACTGTTTCCCTCAAAATAACCACACAACTCGCCCTGCTGAATGATATGCCCACGCGCCGCGCGAAGCACTTTCTTTTTTGTGCTGAACGCGCTCAAGTTCAGCGGGCAGTCCAGCGCGTAAACGGTAAAGCGGTATTTGTGTGTTTTGCCGTGCGGCGGTTTAGGTCCGGCGTAGCGGTGAAAGCCGTAGCCAACTCCCTGAACAGCGTTGCCTAAAGTCTTTTTTCCGTGCGGTATTCCTTTGGGAATAATGCTTGCGGCGGGGATATTCCAGATTACCCAATGCGTGAAGTTCTTTATAGGGTGGAACATATCCTCCAGCGTGACTAATAGAGTTTTAGCGTTCGGGGATAGGTTGCTTATCACAAATTCGGGCGAAATGTCCTCGCCGCGTCCCGTATGCTCACGCAGAAATCCCTTCTTGTCGTCTATTCCGTTGCAAACAAATTCAAGAGTATCCATAGCTGTCCTCTATGATCATATATCAAAATCGAAATCGTCAAGCGCGTTTATCTGCTCCTGTGAGGCGGTGTCAAGCTGCGCGTTCACGATCTCGCTGACCTCCGCGCCGTTCAGCCCCCATATCTCGCCGAGGTTTTCCGCGATGCTGTCCTTTTCGCCTGACGAGAAGTCTGAAAACGCGCGGCGTAAGAATACCAGAGCACGCTTGAATTCCTCGTCGTCCAGCGACTGAATATACTCGTCAAGGCTTTCCCAGAGCGACAACCGCGCGATAAGCCCGTAGCGGTTCTTCATCGTCAGCCCCTCGAACCAGCCCGCGCCAAGCTCTGCGGGAACACCCTTTGAAAGCCGCCGCGACACCTCGGTTTTAAGCTCGTCGTTGGTCATTTGTGAGCGTTCAAGGAGTATCGCCGCCGCAAAGCCCGAAAGCACAGTGTTGAGATCGTCGCGCCGTGCCGCGTTTTTCAGCGCGTTTATCCAGTCCTCGGTATTGAGATAATCCCGCGCAAGCTCCGCGGAGTTGAGCAAATTGATCGCTTCGGCAATGGATTTCGCCGCCGCGTCGTCGCATATGCACGCGCTCTCCAGAATAAGACACGCGCGGTAGTAAAGCTGTTTCAGGATCGGTTCAAGCGCGGAGCTGTCTACCTTGCGGATATCGCCGTAGCCAATGATGTTGGATAGCCGAAACGCTGTTTTAGCTAGCTCCTCGAACGACACCGCGTCCACCGCGACCGCCTGCAGAGCCGTCACCCTGAACCGCTCGTTTTTTCTGCACAAGCTGCGAGTGCTTGACATCGGATTTGCGGAACAGAAAACAGTTCAGCAG
>DILZ01000107.1:23520-27165 GCA_002425305.1 Ruminococcaceae bacterium UBA5579 | reverse complement strand
GCTTTTACGGCTCGAAGGTGTGGCACTCCAATGACAAGTACAGAAAAGTCATATGGCGGTGCAATCACAAATACGATGACGGAAAGAACTGCTCCACGCCTCATTTGGACGAGGACACCATCAAGGCATTGTACCTCAAAGCCCTGCGGATTCTCGGAGAAGAGCGGGACGAGATCATCGCCACCTTTGAAGCCATCAAGGACGAGATGTACGATACCACGGAGCTGGAAACAGAACAGGCAGCCTTGCAGCAGGAAGTCCTGGTTGTGACGGAACTGGTCGAGCAGTGCATCAGCGAGAACGCCCATGTTGCACAGAATCAGAAGGATTACCAAAAGAAGTACGATGCTCTCTCCGAACGCTATGACAGGACAAAGGAACGGCTGGATAAGGTCAGCGGCAGGATCATGGAGCGTCAGGCAAAGCGGGAAATGATCGAGGCGTTCCTTCACGATCTGGCAGATATGGATGAGGATGTACAGGAATTCACGGATGACCTCTGGTTCAACCTTCTCGACCATGTAACTGTTTTCTCAAAGAAGGATGTGAGGTTCACCTTCAAGAACGGGACAGAGATCAGTGTGAAATAAAGGAAACAGAACACGGCCGGACATCTTGCGGATTGCGGGATGTCCGGCTTTCTCTATGCAAAATTAAAATGTACGGCAACAGCGGAGCGAGGCAAAATTATAAAGTATGGCAAAATCAAAAAGTGTAGGGCAAAGTTAAAAGGTTCAAAGCAAAATCAAAAAGTATAAGGGCAAAATGTAATTGTATCGCTTTGGGATACTACTTAGACGATGGATTTTCGGGCACGAACTTCAATCGTCCGGATTTTATGCGTATGATGGAGGATGTTAAGTCGGGCAAGGTGGGCACGGTCATAACCAAAGACCTATCTCGCTTCGGGCGCGATTATCTTATGACAGGACAGTATATTGAGATGATTTTGCCCGACTATGATGTTAGGTACATAGCCATCAATGACGGAGTTGACACACTTCGCAGCGAGAACGAGATGATGGTGTTCAAGAACGTTTTTAATGATTATTACGCCCGTGACTGCAGTAAGAAGATCAAGGCAGTGTTCAAGTCCAAAGGTCAGGCGGGAAAACCGATAGCAAGCACACCGCCCTATGGATACAAGAAATCCGATGCGGATAAAAACATTTGGGAAGTAGACGATGAAGCTGCACAAGTGGTTAGACGGATTTTCAAGATGTGTATTAAAGGCTTGGGACCTGCTCAGATTGCACGGCAGCTTCGCTCGGAGAATATTCCGATACCTACCGCCTACGCTCAATCCAAAGGCAGAGGCGGAACGAGTACATTCAAAAATCCGACCCGCTGGGGCGAGACAACAGTCAACAAAATTCTTGACAGAATTGAATATGCCGGACACACCGTCAACTTCAAGACGCACAAAAAATCTTACAAGAACAAGAAGCGTATCGAGAACAGTAAAGAGGATTGGCTTATTTTCGAGAATACTCACGAGCCTATCATTTCACAGCACGATTTCGATCTGGTTCAAGAAATGCGTAAGAACAAGCGCAAAATCCAGAAGTGCGGCGAGGTAAATCCCTTTTCGGGAATGGTTTACTGTGCGGAGTGCGGAGCGAAAATGTACCTCTGCCGCTCGCGGAGTTTGACAGACGAGCAGGAGCATTTGAAGTGCAGCACCTACGCTCGTGATTCCGAAGAGTGTTCGGCGCACTTTATACGGACGGTCGTTCTGCGCGAGTTAGTACTTGGTGAGTTGAACAAGCTGCTTGAAACAGTTCACGCGAATGAAGATGAATTTGTAAATACGGCTATGGAGTACGCTTCGACGGCTCAATCGCAGGAAGTAAAGAAGGCACGGAAAATTATCGCGCAGTCCGAAAAGCGCATTGCCGAGCTTGATAAGCTGTTCACACGACTTTACGAGGATAACGTTTCGGGAAAAATCTCTGATGAACGCTTCGCTCAAATGTCAGCAAACTATGACGGCGAGCAACAGCAGTTAAAGCAGACTATTTCCGAACTCAAAGCCTTTATTGAGGCAACGGAACAGAAAACGGCAGATGTTTCCAACTTTATCCAGCTTGTCCGCAAGTATACCTATATAAATGTACTCACTCCGGAAATAATGCACGAACTTGTGGAGAAGATCGTTGTTCACGCACCCGATAAATCAAGCGGACATAGGGAGCAGAAAGTGGAAATCCATTTTCGTTTTAATGTGGCGAGAGCTTCGGCTACGCTCGACCAACGGAAATATGACAAAAAAAGAAAGGCTGCGTAGGTTTCCTACGCAACCTTTTCAAAAACAACTGAATACTTCTTTACCGCCCCCGCCCTTTTGCGAGGGGATTTTTGCTGACTGGTGGATGCGGGTGGATTCGGACCACCGAAGCGAAAACGCAACAGATTTACAGTCTGTCCCCTTTGGCCACTCGGGAACGCATCCATATTTGGAGCTGGTGAACGGACTTGAACCCCTGACCTGCTGATTACAAATCAGCTGCTCTACCAACTGAGCTACACCAGCATTTGCTCCGCCGCTCATCAGCGACTAATATATTATAGCACGTTTACTTGTGTTTGTCAAGCGGTTTTTTTGAAAAAATTTTGTCCGAGGAGCGCAGCGACGGCGCAAAGTGCTTTGCAGAGCCGTTTTTTCGGAGTTTCACGCTGCGAAAATATTTTGCGTTAAGGATATTGACAAGCCGAGGGGATTTGTGCTATAATGTGGTTGCAACACAATTCTATATATCCATTTAAAGTATACGCTTTGCCATTTCGGTAAAAGTGCATGCTCTATTTTCGTATGCTTTATATGGTTACGGAATTGTGTTGCAGCAATCGGAGCTTTGCATTTTTCGGGTGCGCGGCTTCGGCTGCGCACTTTTTAATTTACGGAGGAAAATGCAATGAAGTTCAAAAAAGTCGCGGCGATAATTTCCGCCGCCGCGCTGGTACTTGCCCTTACAGGCTGCGGAAACAAATCAGAGTCCGTTCCGGTCGTTCCCCAAAATCCGCAAAACGGGCAATCAAGCGGCACAACCTCAAAGCCTGTTGAAAGCAAACCCGCTGAAAGTAATCCCACTGCAAGCACGCCGGTTGTTCAACCGTCCGATATCCCTGTTAATGACGCATCGGCATTTGAATACAGCCATGATATCGAGCTCGGCGGCACGGTGATAACCAGTTATAAGCTCCAGGACGGCAAAGTCCATATCCCCGATACGGTGGACGGCGAAAAGGTAGTCAAGGTGAGCTTAGAAGATGTGGAAAAAGATATAACGCATATTATAATGCCCGATTCGGTTAAGGAATTTAGTTTTTCCGGCAAAATCAGAGGAACGCTGCAGTTTGTCAATATACCAGGCAGCGTAACCGAGATCGGCAATGAGGCTTTCTACGGCTGCACAGGTTTGACAAGCATAACCATACCCGACAGCGTGACAAGCATTGGTCGTGGTGCTTTTAAAGACTGCACGGGTCTTACAAGCATAACTATCCCCGACAGTGTTACCGATATCCACGACGATGCTTTTTATAAATGCTCGGGTCTTATAAGCGTAACCATAGGCAACAGCGTGACCTATCTTGGCGATGGTGTTTTCGAATACTGCTCGAATCTTACAAGTGTAACCATTC
>DILZ01000107.1:22742-23466 GCA_002425305.1 Ruminococcaceae bacterium UBA5579 | reverse complement strand
GCGTGAACTATCTTCATTATGAGGCATTTAACAAAAGCGAAAATATCCAAGTCACCTATAAGGGCAAAACCTACGACTATGCACACAAAAAGGATTTGCTCAAAGCAATCAACGGCGACTAAAATTCAAAACCTCTCCATTCGGAGCAGTCATACTGTCGGAAAGCCACTATATATGCTAATATCTGCTTTACATTAACTTTGTAACTGCGGCGCATCGATAATTTAGCCGTCGATTTTATGTTAGTCTATAGCCGAATTACCCGTTGGCTATATGATCTTGTGCTCAATAGAATATAAAAAACCCCTTGACACTGCTATTTGTGTTATGTCAAGGGGTGGTTGTTTATTCCCACTCAATAGTGGCAGGCGGTTTAGAGGTGATATCATACACGATACGATTGATGTTTTTGACCTCGTTGACAATGCGTACTGAAGCACGTTCAAGCACATCGTAAGGGATACGGGAGAAATCGGCGGTCATAAAGTCGCTGGTAGATACCGCGCGCAGCGCAAGCGTATAATCATAAGTCCTGCCGTCGCCCATTACGCCCACGGAACGCATATTGGTCAGAACCGCGAAATACTGATTTATATCACGATCAAGGCCCGCGTTTGCTATCTCCTCGCGGAATATCGCGTCCGCATCCTGGAGCGTCGCTACCTTTTCGGGAGTTATCTCTCCGATAATACGGATAGCAAGTCCCGGACCGGGGAACGGCTTT
>DILZ01000107.1:15837-22724 GCA_002425305.1 Ruminococcaceae bacterium UBA5579 | reverse complement strand
AAGCACGAACCTCGTCCTTGAACAGCAAACGCAGCGGTTCGATTATCTCCTTAAAATCAACGTAATCGGGAAGTCCGCCGACGTTGTGGTGCGACTTTATTACCGCCGCGTCGCCTGTACCGCTCTCAATCACATCGGGATATATCGTGCCCTNNNCTATCTTCTTCGCTTCCTCCTCAAACACGCGGATAAATTCCTCGCCGATGATCTTGCGCTTACTTTCCGGTTCGGATACTCCCGCGAGTTTTGCGAGAAAACGCTCGCCCGCGTTCACGCGCACAAAATTCACTCCGCTGTCCTTAAACGCCGCCTCTACCTCGTCGCCCTCATTCTTGCGCATTAAACCGTGGTCTACGAAAATACAGGTAAGCTTATTTCCAATAGCATTCGCCATCAGCTTGCACGCAACGGAGCTATCCACGCCGCCCGAAAGAGCCAGCAGAGCCTTTCCTTCCCCGACCTTTTCGCGGATATCGCGTATCGCGGTCTGCGCGTATTCCTCCATAGTCCAATCGCCCTTACACTCGCACACGTTGTACAGAAAATTTCCGAGCATTTCAAAACCCTGTTCTGTGTGATTGACTTCGGGGTGGAACTGTGTTCCGTAAAACTTCTTTTCAGGATTTTCGATAGCACCATACGGGCACTTGTCGCTGTGTCCTATTGCCTTAAATCCGACAGGCAGTTTTTCTATGTAGTCGTTGTGGCTCATCCAAACGACCGATTTTTCTTTAAGTCCCTTTAACAACAGAGAGCTTGTATCAAACTCGCAGTCTGTCCTGCCGAACTCCGCTGCGGAGTTTTCATTCGCCGCCCCGATCTTTCCGTCAAGACCATACACCAAAAACTGCGCGCCGTAGCAAATTCCAAGAATAGGCACGCCAAGTTCGAAGATCTCTTTACCCATACGCGGCGAGTTTTCAAGATACACAGAGTTCGGACCGCCCGTGAAAATTATTCCCTTTGGATTTTTCGCGCGGATCTCCTCGATCGGAGTTTTGTACGAGATGACCTCACAATAAATCTTATGCTCGCGCACACGCCGCGCGATAAGCTGATTATACTGCCCTCCGAAGTCAATTACCAAAACTAATTCGTGTTTCATATATTTCTCCTTGTTATTTTTTCAATTTATTGACTATGCGTATCTCGCATTATAGTGCTGTTTCCTTAACGGCGATCAAAGTATCCATACAGTGCTTATGAGGCACACCGCTGCTGTTGCAATCAAAAATGACCTCCTCGCACCGCTCAAATCTCCAATCGTGATAATGTCCGAAAAGCTCTCCCGAATGCCATGACGGGAAATGCCCCGGCTCGTGATCGGGCGGGTTTTGAATAAACGGCTTCTCGACGAACACATTCAGCGCGTTCACGCCGCTGTCCGCCGTATGTCGTTTCCAGTTTTCGAGAACCTCTCCGCGCTGCTCCTCGGGAAGATAATGCAGCACTCCCGAGCAAAATATCACGTCGAATTTCTTTTCAAGCCGATAGTCGAGAATATCCGCACGGAAGAAATCAATATCCACGCCGTGCCGCTCCGCGAGCCGTTTCGCTTTCTCAATGCCCGAGCCTGTGATATCGAACGCGCTGACCTTGTAGCCGTTTTTCGCGAAAAATACCGCGTCCTTGCCCTCGCCGCAGCCGGCGTCAAGTACCCTCAACGGTTTTTCGGGCGGGAGTATCCGCAGAACCTCAAGACACATAAACGACGGCTTAACGCCCCAATAGTATTCTGTGTCCTTATAGCGTTCCTCGTAATAAGCGGAAGTCTTTTTCTCCGCCGCATAGCCGAGCAGCGCGTCAATACTTGTCCCAAACACCGTTGCAAGCTCGGGCAGCAGCGAGATATCGGGCGCTGTCGTACAGTTCTCCCATTTACTTACCGCCTGATATGTCACACCGAGCTTACACGCAAGCTCCTCCTGTGTAAAACCGTTCTGCTTTCTCAGCGTGTGGATATTTTTGCCGATAGCGTTCATAAAACCACTTCCTTTCGGCTTTATTTTACCACGAACTGCCGCGCGAAAGCAATAACCCGTTTTAACAATCCCTGCAAATTTTCAACCGTCGGTTGAGTTATAATAACTAATAACTAACAACTATTCTCTATTAAACTACACGCGCATATCCAGCATTGAAAGCGTTATTCCCGCCGGACCGAACCGCCTGAAGAAATCGTTCAGCCTGCTCTTTGTTTCGGAGGATTCCGCGATCCTGTCCGCGTAAGACAGCATCTGATACATCATAAAAAACATCGCCCGTATCGCGATATCCTCTCCGTAACCGAAAAACCGGTCGAAATCGGCAGCGGCGGCTTTAAGCTCCGTGATCTTCGGCATCATAACCTTCGGTACCTTGCTTTCATCGCCGGTTATTTTCTCGAAAGCCTCCGCCGCACTCAGCAGATGTGTTTTAAGCTCCGTCTCCATTTGCTCCATTGTGAGCTTGCCGCTTTCGCAAAGCTCGCGAAGATTTTTGCTGGCTTTTATGTAGATATCTCCCCAAATAGGCTCAACAGTCAGCGGTTCCCATTTCCGCGGCTGATCCTGCGGCTCTTGAANNTGCCGCCGGCTCCGGCTGCTGAACTTCGATATCGGAGTGATCGGCGGCTGCCCGAACAACACTTGAATAATCCGCCTTCGGAGTTTCGGTTTGCTTGAAAAACGGATCGCTTTGGTCGTTAATATCATTCAGCGTTTCCGCTAAAAACGTCATCATCTCGTCGGACGACATATTCTCTATCTGTTCGCGGACCTCGATCTCCGACATCTCGCTCAGTTTTTCAAATGCCTTTGTCGGATCGTTTTCGGGGACCTCCGGGTTGGAACGCAGAACATCTTTTTTATAATACGTCGGCTTGCGTTCCCCAATAACGGGCACTCTTTCGATAACTCCGCTCATTGCGACCATTGGCTTAGGCCGCGGCTTTTCCTTGGAGCTTTCCACGGCCGGAGGAACATTTTCCGAATGCCGAACAACATTGCCTTTGCCGCTTATCCAATTTATGCTTTCCTCGGGTATCGGATCGGGGGCATAATCACGGGGAAGCGGCATACGCTCCTCCGGGATATCCACCACTACCTCCGCAATGACCGGACTGCCCTCGTCAGCAAAAAACGGATCGATTTCAACATATTCGTCAGCAGATGGCGCGGGTTTGCAGCTCGGCGGCGATATAACGCTCGATTCGATGCGGCTCGAAGAACTTGCCGACGTGTCCTCCGCCAGCCTTTGCGCTATCATATCAGCGTACTTTTCCACTTGCTCGGAACGGCGCTCCGCAAGCTGCCCCTGCTCTCTGCAAAGCTCGTCCAGCAAGCGTTTAAGCTCTGACTTGTTCAGCGAGTAATCGCTTATGCGCAGCTCAAAGCCGCCGCTCAGAATGGAAAGCTCATCGGCAAACGCATCCTCAAAGCTGTTGATTATCTGCGATCCGCTTATGCTTTTGTACGCTATCTCGCAAGCCGCGCCGTCCGTATTTACATACATTCTGTCACTGAAGAACGCAATGCCGCGCGAACCGTCACACGCGCTCGAGGTGTCGATAAAACCTATCGCTCCGCCGTGCGGGGCAAACGCGCAGGCACTTTTTCCGCCGCGGTTATCGGGACAGATACGACGGCATTGTTCTTCGATATTCTCTCTTAACATCTGAGGTCATTCCCCCTTACCGGAAAGCAGCTTTCTTTTTATCTCCCACAGCTTCAAGGACAAGTCTATATGGTATTTGTGCGGATTCTCAAAACGCAAAAGCGAATCCCACAGCGTGTTTATCTGCGACTCGCGGTATGCTTTTATCTCCTCTATAGACGGAGAACTGTACACACATTTACCGTTTCTGAACACGGGCACTTGCAGCTCACGAGCAGTGAAATCGGTAACGGTTTTGCGTTTCCAGGTGAAGTCGGGGTCGAACAGCTCCAGCGGCTGCGACGTATCTATCGTTTCATCGTGAACGCAGATTAGGTCGGCAGTCGCTTTGCCGCTCTTATCGAATATTCTGTAAGTTTTCTTGAAATGCGGATTGGTTATCTTCACAACATTCTCCGATATTTTTATCTTCGGAGTTATCACGCCGTTCTCCTCGGTCGCGCACAGCTTGTACACTCCGCCGAAAACAGGCTCGGCGCTTGCCGTGATAAGCCGCTCGCCGACGCCGAAGCTGTCTATCTTCGCGCCTTGAGCGATGAGATCGGCGATTATATGCTCGTCCAGCGAATTGGACGCGATTATCTTGCAGTCGGGATATCCCGCCTCGTCCAGCATTTTCCTCGCCTCTATCGACAGATACGCGATATCGCCGGAATCCAGCCGAATACCCACGGGTCTTGTGCCAATGGGCTTCAAGATGTTGTCGAACGCTTTTATCGCGTTCGGAACGCCGCTTTTCAGCACATTGAAGGTATCGACCAACAGCACCGCCCCGTTCGGATAAACGCGGCAGTACTCCTCGAACGCTTCAAGCTCGCTGTCGAACATCTGTACCCAGCTGTGCGCCATAGTGCCCGTTGCGGGAACTCCGTAAAGCTCGTCGGACATCACACACGCCGTCCCGGAACAGCCGCCGATATATGCCGCTCTCGCACCAAGTATCGCACCCGCCGTGCCCTGCGCTCTGCGCGAGCCGAACTCCGAAATCGCCCTTCCTTGCGCGGCGCGGACTATCCTGTTCGCTTTTGTCGCGATAAGCGACTGATGATTTACCAAAAGCAGCAGCATCGTTTCGATAAGCTGCGCCTGTATCGCGGGAGCGCGGACGGTTATCAACGGCTCGTTCGGGAACACGGGCGTTCCCTCGGGTATCGCCCAGATGTCGCCCTCGAATTTGAAGCTCCGCAGATATTCCAGAAACTCCTCCGAAAAGATTTTCTTGGAGCGCAGATATTCAATATCCTTTTCCGTGAACCGCAGATTTTCGATGTATTCTATAACCTGCTCTAACCCCGCGCATATTGCGAAGCCGCCGTTTTCGGGAACGCGCCTGAAAAAAACGTCAAAATACGCTATCCTGTTCGCGTGCTTTGTCTTGAAATAGCCGTTGCCCATAGTGAGCTGATAGAAATCACACAGCATAGTGAAGTTTTGTTCGTTCATCATTTTCTCCTTATTTAAAAGCAAAATATGCACCGCTCACTCTTCGCTTCGCTCAGAGTTCGCTNNGATGAGTTCGCTAGCCGAGTGATGTTAGCTCCGTTTCGCTGCGCTGACATCACTCGCTTGCGTATTTTGCACGCGTGCTTGTTATGTTGCTTTTTGTTTTAGCACGGCTGTTTACGCTGACCTATTTTCTTGATCTACGGGCGGTTCTTAAAAAGCTCCTGCCACTCGATAAGCTCTTGACGGAAACGTTCGGTATCGGAAAGCCGCGCGAGCCAATCCCCGTAGAACTCCTCGAAGCTGTTCGCCACAAAGGCGCACGCGCCCTCGTTATCCGTATCGAACACCTGTCCGCGCCTCTCGCCTGCCGTTACAAGCGCAAAATCCCACTGGCAGCCGTGTGTTCCGAGAATATAAAACCCGTCCGTTGCCCAATCATAATCGTCGTCTTCCTTTTGGTAAACGAAAAATAAATCAGGCTCCTTCTCGTAGCTCTCGCGCGAAAAAGCAAATTCCTCCACATCTTCGGGGAGCATTTTCCGCGGCGCGAACGGTACGGCAAGACTTTTGCGATACGCTTCAGCGTAACCGTTCATTTTGTTGCTTTCCGAAATGAACCTAGCGAACGAATCTATCCCGTAATCCGGACCTGCTCCGCCGTCACCGATCTCCGTGATGAACTCAAAATAGTCGCGCGGAAAAGTAAATCCGTAACGCTCCTCGGCACTTTCAACAAGCGACTTTTCAACAGGCGGATTAAGCGTGTAATTATGCTTCATCGCGCCGAACAGCGTGTATTTATCCCTCAGCTCGCCGGTAAGAAGATACTTCTTGCTGACCTCCAAATCGATCTTCTTTGCCTGCTCCAAAATTAAAAGCACTTCATCGCGTTTAAACAACACATTCACTTCCCTATTATCAAGAATTCATCAGCAGATACAACAAAACTCCCTCCGCAATAAGTGCGAAAGCGATATCGATCGCCACTGTCGACCGCTTGTCCTTGTCAATTTTCTTCGTTCTGAAATACTCGACCAATATCGCCGCAGGACGTCTTAAAAAGAACACTCCCACAAACGCCATAAGGACAATTATCGTAGGCGTGCGCGGCACACTTAAAACTCCGTTTTCTTCAAGTATCCGCAAGGTGACAGCCGCTGCTGCCGCTGCTCCGAGAGTGATAAGCTCCCACTTTTTGATATTCCCGAAGCTCATACAACGTCCGCCTGTATACTCCTCATCACCTCAAGCGCGGCATCGTGCTTCTCATTATCGAAGGACGCAACAGCCTTAGAGTCCACGACTATACGGCTTTCGGGCAGCGCAGCTTTTGCAAGCACCGCGTTGGAAACAACGCAGATATCCGTGACAAGTCCGCAAAGCTCCACCTCTTCAAACCCTCCGCTTTTAAGAGCATCGGCAAGCTCCAACGAGCCGAACGACGGCTTTTCAATAACGATATCATCCGCAGCGACATACTCCGCGACCCTTCCGTAAAGCTTGTGCCCCTCGGTACCCTTGATACAGTGCGGCACGGGGAGCTTTCTGCCCTCGGCGGTATTCGGATAATCCTCGGTGTGAGTATCCAGCGTAAAGATAACCTTGCCGCCGGTTTTGCGGCAATCGTTTATTTTCTCAATTATCAGCGGTTCTAAACGCTCTGCGCCGGCAAAGCCCAGCGCGCCGTTCACGAAATCGTTCTGATAGTCCACAACTACAAGTGCTTTCATTTTTTCTCCTTATTTAAATTTAAAATTTGCGAACCGCTCACTCCGCTTCGCTCCGTT
>DILZ01000107.1:8557-15832 GCA_002425305.1 Ruminococcaceae bacterium UBA5579 | reverse complement strand
CGAGCGATATTGCGCATTTCCGCTGCGCTCCAAATGCGCAACATCACTCGCTTTCGCAAATTTTCTGCGCCGCCATTACGCGGCTGTGCTCAATATGCGCTTTTTGCTGCGCCGCCGCTCACTTTTTCTTGCGCTTAAAATTCTTCTGCCAATTCTCAATTATCCGCGTCTGCGAACGCTCGACAGCCAGCGAGTTGGGAGGCACTTCCCTTGTTATCGTAGAGCCTGCGCCCGTCGTGGCATTCTCGCCGATCTTTACGGGAGCGATAAGGTTTGTGTTGCACCCGATAAACGCGTGATCCCCGATCTCGGTGCGGAACTTATTCACACCGTCATAATTCGCCGTAACACAGCCGCAGCCGAAGTTTACTCCGCGCCCGACATCGCTGTCGCCAAGATAAGTAAGGTGCGCGACCGCCGTGTTTTCGCCGATGTCGCTGTTCTTTATCTCCACAAAATCGCCTATCTTTACGCCTTTTCGTATCGTCGTCCCGGGGCGGAGCTGCGCAAACGGACCTATCTTAACGTTATCCTCAATTACCGCCTCACACGCCTTTACGTTGTCGAGCGTTACGTTATCCCCGATAACGCAGTCCTCAATGTGCGAATTTGCGCCTATCTCACAGCCCTTGCCTATCTTCGTTTTGCCGAGTATCACGGTATTCGGGAGTATCAGCGTATCGCAGCCTATCTTCACATCCGCGCCGATAATTATGCCGTCCGTTGTGATAAAGCTCACGCCTTCATCCATCAGCCGCTCAAAGACCTTTTGCCGCGCTTTCTCGTTAAGCTCCAGCAAGCCCCGGCGGGTGTTCGCACCAAGTACGATATCGGGATTTTCGCTCGTAAACGCCGCCGCGCTGCCGATTATCTGCACACAATCTGTAAGGTAAAACTCCCCGTTCGCGTTGTTTGTCGTGAGCTTTGGCAGCGCGGAGATCAACGCCTTAGAGTTGAACCAATACGCACCGCTGTTCACCTCGCATATTTTCGCCTCTTCGGGGGAACAATCCTTTTGTTCGCGAATTGCTGTAAACCTGTCACCGTCGCGGATAATTCTTCCATAGCCCGTGGGGTCGTCAAGCTTTGCGGTGATAACGGTAACGCCCGCGCCGCTCGATTTATGAAACTCCAACGAACCGCGCAGAGTTTCCTTGTCTATAAACGGAGCGTCGCCGCACAGAACGCAAACACAGTCCACGCCGGAGATAAGCTCCAATGCCTGTTTCACCGCGTCGCCTGTTCCCAGTCGCTTTTCCTGATAGAACGTTGATATGTTTCCACTGCGCGTCTGCAAATATTCCTCGGTAAGCTCGCTCTTATATCCCGTTACAACGCCTATCTCGTCAAATCCAAACGACATCGCCGTGTCAAGGACCCAACCGAGCATCGGTTTTTTCAACACCCCGCACAAAACCTTCGGGCGTTCGGACATCATTCGTTTTCCCTCGCCGCCCGCCAAAATAACACAACCTATTGACATTATAATTACCTCTTTTCCGACTGCTTATTTCAATAAGCGCTTTATACGGTATTTTTATGAGTTTTTTGTTTTACTTCATTCTCCGAAGGCTCTTTGTGAGGCTGCGCTTTTCGGAAAAAGAAGTAAGCCTTGAAAAAGGCTTGTTTCTTAAACGCTTTTCGGTTATGCCTCTTTGCGCCGTTGTCAGAACAACAACACGCCAAACTCTCACAATGCGTCTTTTCCGCGCAAAAGAAGTATCAATGTTCACCCTCGGCGGAAAGATCAAGTTCTACCTCCCGCGCGATGAGCGTCTGCCGTTCCTTTCGGAATATAAACAGGCGGCATTAAAGCCGCGCCTCGGCGAGTTGATGTTCGGCGCTTTTATCGACACCCGCGCCTTGGGCGGAATATTCGTGTTTACGGCGGTTTTGAGAAAATTTACCGCGATATTCGGCAGCGAATATTTTAACAGACTTATCTCCGTACTGACCAAAACCTCCGAAGAGCTTGAGAAAGCTCTCGGATTTTTCAGCGTTACCGTGCCGCGCGTCGCGGTGACGCTCGCGGTGTTCGTCGTAGGATCGTGGGTGTTCGCGTATGTCAGGAAGCTGCTGCGGCTGAGCCGTTTTCGCGTTTTCCGCAAAGGAGATATGCTGTTTGTGAAAAGCGGCGTCATTACATTATATGAACACGCGCTTGTACCAAATTCCACCGGCGGCTTTTACGGAGCGGCGGCTGTCCGCTGCGAAACGTTCACTTCGATTTTGACGAACCGCGCGCCGCTTTACCTGCGCGGAGTGATGGTTCTGCCGTGCGTAAGGCACAGAGATCTATCCAAAACACTAAAGGTCATATGCGGCTTCAAGATGCCGCAGAATACTATCTCCTCGCCAAAGCGGGCGTTTCTCGGACATATCATCTCTCCGCTCTCGTGGTTCGGTGTGTTTGCCGCAGCGCTTGCCTTGATTTACAGCTCCGGACATTCCGCGCTTCTACTGAAAACAGTATTGTACTGCGGCGCGATCGTCGAGCTTTACGCTGCCGCTCTGTACCTGTTATATATGTGTCATTCCGGGATAGCTTTCGGCGCGGGATATTCCGCCGTTTCCGCACGCCGCAGACTGCGGCTGTATACCGCCGTGTTCCCGGGTGATATTATCGCCTTTATGATAATATCCCAGAGCCTTTTTCAGCGCCGCTCCGGACTATGCCATATAAAGCTCTCGCTTGTCGAACGCCGAAAATTCACCGCACGGCAGCTCAATACGGACGAGCTTGAGCGTCATACTCCGTTTTGAGGGCGTCCCCGCCGCGCTCCGCCCAATCTATGATATCCGAAACGGTTTTCGGAGTTATCGCTTTAGGCAAATCAAACGGCAAGAAATAACGCTCCCAGCAGCCGCTTGTCGGCTTTCCCTGAAAACGCCGACCCTTGCTTACGGCATAGGGTTTCGGAGCGTCCATCGGAATAGTCAGAACAAGAGCCTTGTCCTCGGATATGACGTGCAAGAACGGAGTTTCACAAGCCCAATCGCTGCTGCCGTTCTCAACGCGCATCCAATAATCGCGGTCGCCCGCAAGAACGTACCAGACGTAATTCTTTCCGCCGCAAACCAGCTTTCTGCGGCTCTTTGTTCTAACCATATTCTCTCCTTAAGGTATCACCGATCAAATCACTTTATTAAATTTCAAACATTATTCTTTGCGGTTTTCCNNACGCCATTAAATCAACGTTTCCTTAATACGGCGTCATAGGATCTCGCATAACGATATGTATCTTGTTTACGCCGCGAGCCTTCAAGATCTCGGCGGTGGTGTGGTCGATTATTTCTCCGGGGAAGATAAGCGGGATACCGGGCGGGCAAACGGACTTCATCTCCGCGCACACCTCGCCTCGCGCCGCCTCTATCGGAACTAAACTGCGCTGCTTGAACATCGCCTCCCACATAGGCATACCCTGCGTCGTTCTTATATGCGGGAATTTCACAAGCGGCTTCGGCGGGCGCATAAGCACGAACTTTATCGCCATTTCTGCGCGCTGACAATCTTCCAGCGTCGTTGCTCCCGAAAACATCAGCACAACATAGTTGTCATCTGCCATCTCACACTCCACGCCGTTAAAGCGCAGAGCCGCAGCATACTCCTGCCCCGTAAGTCCACATTCGCGAGCGTTTATCGTTATGCGCAGCGGGTCGCTCTTTTTAAGCGGGATACCGCAAACCTCCAGATCCTGCTTGAGCGCCTCCACCGCCTCGCACGCGTTTATCACCATACGGATATTCTCCGTTATCCTGCCGTTAAAGCGGTCAAGGCTCTCCATTATCAGATAGGACGGGCTGGAAGAACCAAACATAGACATAAATTCCTTTGCGCGTGAATAGTCCACTCCGTCCGCGAAATGCAGATACGCGCCTCCGGTAAGCACAGGCAACGTTTTGTGCGCCGATTCCGCGCTCATCAACGGAAAACCAAGCTCCATCGGGTGAAGATACTCCGTACCGAACTGCCGCTTGTCAACAAACTTCAGGTACGCGCCGTGCGCGTTGTCTATAAGCACGGGTATATTCGGATTTACAAACTTCCACGTCCCGCCGTAATAATCTATGTTCGTGATAAACACCGCGTCAACACCGACAAGCGCCCTTGCGTCATACTTGATATCGGCGGACATATAATCCTCGGGATACAACCACTTGATATCCAGATGAAGAGCCGCGCACGCGTTCGCGAACGCTCGATGCGAGTAGCGTGAAGCTGCGATCGTCTTGCAGCCCTGCGATTTAAGCAGAGCAAGCCCCGTTTGAATAGCAAGCGTACTGCCTCCGCAGGAATAACACGTCCTCTTCGCGCCGAACAGAGATGCAGCAAACGCCTCGCTTGCCGCGATTATTCCGCCGCTGGTGTCCGTATCATAAAGGCTGTCCGCACCGAGTACCTCGGTGATATCGCTCGGAAATTCGCCGTTGTGTCCGGGCATATGCAGCCGCAAACGGTTTTCAGCGGCATATCTCTCCAAGAAGTTACAAATCGGTGTGTTGATCATAATATAATGTTCCCTTCGTTATGCCAAGCATTCGTTAATTACAATTCCGACATCCCGTATCATTCCGACGTCCCTGTGTTCGACGTTTCCGGCGGCGTAAGGCGCAGAGTTTCGTAATCAATAGTGAATACATATTCGTCGAGCCATTCGCCAATCTTGTTGTCAAACTCATCGGACTGAAGCTCAGCATAAAATTTATCGGTTATTTTTGTAATATTTTCCTCCGGTACCTTCGCGTTGCTCGCATATTCCATTATATGCACTCCGAAATCGGTGACGCAGGACGTTCTGTCGCCTATTTTTTCCGGAACAAAAGCCGCCTTTTGAAATTCCTCCACATAGGACGAGCCGTTCGGGATCACCGTATAGCCGTCCGGATAGGACTGTGCGCCGGGATCGGAGTTATAATCCGGTATCAGATCGTCGATCTTCGCGCCGTCATCGAGCTTTTTCTCTACCTCCGCCTGCTTTTCCTTAAGATTTTCCGCGCTTTCCTCACGGAGCTTATCCGCCTCATCGTCTTTGCCCTCTCTGCGCAGTGAGGTTATCTTCGTCTTCGTTTCATCGTCAAACGACAAAAGAATATGCTTTATATTGCGCGCTTCCTTCGGAATCCACATCTGAGTATATGCTATCTGAGAATATCCGCCCTGTTCATATTTGCTGACGTCGGTCTTGTAAAGCTCCTCCGCTATCTTCTGCTGCTCCTTCAGCAGCTCTTCCGCCTTGGAGCGGTCAACACTGTCATAGATCTTTTCCTGAACGTTCGTAATGATGCGGTTGCTTTCCATCCACCAGCGCAGATCGTCGCGCGTCATTCCCGCCTTTTCGAGCATATCGTCAAGCATCTTGCCGCCCGCTTCCTCCTTTTCCTCTTCCGTCATAACGGGGGCGCTTGTATCAGAATCCTCCGACGAGCTCTCCTGCTTTTCGGCAAGCTCCTTCTCGGCGCGGTCGCCGAACGTCTTTATAATGGTAGCTATCTTTTGGTCGTACTCGTTGTCAACGGCCTTTTGCTGTTCCTCGGTAAGCTCATAGACACCCATCTCCTTCGCCTTGTGGAGAATGATTTTTTCGTTTATCAGCGAATAAATAAGCGTATCTCTCTGCTGCGTACACGCCGAGGCATAGTAGTCCGCAGTATCGTCCTCAATATAATTGTTTGCAAGGAAAAATTTATACTCCTTGCTGAAATCCCCATACAAAACCTTCAAATCATCATTATCCTCGCCCTTTGTCGGGTATGCCACGACCTTATCTGCCGCCGGCTCTTTTCTTGTGCCGAATCTCACCGAGCAGCCGCAAAGAGCGCCTGCCATCAAAACCGCCGTTCCTGCAAGAAAAATCTTGCTTCCTCTGATCTTCTTCATTTTTTGCCTTTCCTTTGTTGTAAAAATAGTAGAAAAAATAAACCTTTTGGTATATCGCGTCGAAATATTTCTCTAAGTTATAAAAATTGCCGACAATTATACCTTATATACTATTATAGCACAAATGAAAAAAAAAATAAAGACAAACTCGAAAATTTTTCTAAAAAAGTGATGAAATTTTTTAAATAATGTGCTATAATGTATTTGGGTAGTGTTACTATGCTTTTTTCAATACTTTTTGTATAATATTGTCGCAAAATAACAGGAGGTTGTTTGGCTATGACTTCAAGAAAGATAAAATGGCTGTCTGCAGCATTGGCTTTGGCGATGACGCTGAGCTTCACCGCGTGCAGCAAGGGCACATCGGACGATTCCTCGTCGAATTCGAGCGATACAAGCGGCAGCGAGGAGCAGACCGTTCATAAGGTAGGGTATATTTTCAAAGAAAGTGTTTCCGGCAACAGCTACACCGCGCAGATCTGTGAACAGCGCAAAAGAGCGTCCAACAGATCAAGCGTGGAGACCTGTTATATAGAAAACGTTTCACTTTCCGATTTTGAGGACGCCGTTAAGGTGTTGGCGAACGCGGGCTGCACGGATATTGTTTCGTGCAGTCACACATACGCAAACGTGCTGAATTCCACGGCAAGAAAATATCTCGATATCAACTTTATCAGTATGGGGGCTCTCAACGGAGGATTGAACGTCAGCCCGTACAGTGAAAGACCGTATCAGGGCGCGTATGTCGCCGGGTTTGTCGCGGAATTTAACTCTGAAGCAAGCACGATAGGCGTGATCGCCGATCCGGGACTTCCCGATCATGTGGCTGTCGTCAACGCGGTAAAGCTGGGTTCTCAGCTTAATCCCGACGGCGGAGCGAAAGTCTATGCCGCTGTCGCCGAACAGAACGACGAGATCGAAAAGGCGATCGATGAGCTTCGCTCAAAGGGCTGCGATGTCATCGTATGCTACACGGATTCGGAACACTCGGCGGATTACTGCGAATCAAAGAACATAAAATTTATAGGCTGCCTTGATTATAGTGAAAACGCGCACGAATATTCAAATATGCTGATGTATTTCTACTGTATGCGTGACAGTTACTTCCTTGCACAGTTTAAGTCAATGAAAATGGACATATGGGAAACATCGTCATATATAGGCGATATGAGCAACAGTATCGTGAACGTTTCCGACGCGCAGGAAAAAGTGGCAAAGGAAGGCTCACAAAAGCTCTNNATCATCGACGCTCTTGTCCCGCATATCACAAGCGGTTCGGCAGTAGTATTCAAGGGGCCGCTCAAGGACACATACGGCAACGTTAAATACCTCGAAAACGAAACAATGAGCAATTCCGAAATAGACAAAATGAATTGGTTGGTTCAAGGCGTAGAGAC
>DILZ01000107.1:4958-8541 GCA_002425305.1 Ruminococcaceae bacterium UBA5579 | reverse complement strand
GCAAAACAGCTTTGAGATCAAGGATTGATGATTGCGGAGTACAGGGACATTCCATTCTAAATAAATCAAAGACCGTCAGCAAACTGCTGACGGTCTTTTAAGCTATGTTTACTCAAAATTCCTGTCTTCTATCCTGTCGGAAATATCGGCAACCGCCATATACATAATAAGCTCGCCGTTTTCCTCAACAATGCGGTATCGGGCACTTAACCAACGCTCAATGCCCTCGAAAGTAGTGTTTTTGAACATCTTGCCGCCCTCCTGACCCGATCTTAGATCGACCTTATCCTTTTCAATAAAGGCTTCGACAGCGCGGCAGCACTCATCATCGCTCCTTACGCCCATAAGATCAAACATACAATCGCTGACATACATTGGCACGAGTCTCTCGTTCTCTACTATATAAACGCCCACACCTACGGGGATATGAGCAACGGTCCTGCGCAAAAGCTCATCATACCGAGCCGCCCTCTCCTGCGCCATAACCTCATCGTGAACAAGATTTATCGTGCAAAGCGACGCCAGCACTCTGTCGTCCTTACCTCTTGAAAGCGAAACGGTCATTCTGCACCATTTGTAGCTTCCGTCCGCCATCTTCAGGCGGAGAGTGACCTCCTGCGGTTCCTCGGACTTATAAAGCTCCGTCATAAAGCTTTCATACTTTGCCTTGTCCTCGGGCAATACTATTAATCCCTGTTTTACAAATTCATACTTTGAAAACTCATCGAACGAGAAATTTGAAGCCCAAAACTCCTTGATGGAAGGCGAACAGGATATGCGATTTTCAACGTGGTCTATCTCGATAACGGTAGTATAAGTCTGCTCGGCAATGAGCTTATACAACCGATAGACCTCCTTAACCTGCGCCGTAGTCAGCGAATTGTCAAAGCGCGCCCTGTCTCTTATAAACATCACGCAAACGTCGCCGTGCGAACGCACAAGCGAGATGCCGAGCGTATGGTATTCGCCGTCGCCGCCGCCTCCGTCCAAAACGGACAGTTCACAGTAGGAATCCGTAAAATCGGGGTCGTTAGCAGGCGCGGTTATAAAGCGCTTAAACTTTTCATAGTCATTCGGAGCAACATACTTCGTTCCCCACCCGACAATAATGCTGTCAAGCGGATTTGATTTGGCGTTCTCGACACGTTTGGGATCGCGGCGATAGTAGGTGAGCGTTGCCGTCTTTTCGCGGTAATTAAGCTCCACCACCTGGTCATAAAGACCGGCGCTCGCATTCGCGTTACGCTCTGCAATACGGTTTTGTGATTCTGCGCGTATAAGCGTAACATCGCTTACAGCAACGACGTAATTGGTGGTATCCACGCTCTGTCTGCTTATTTCGTCTACGCTTACGCGAACGGTACGGTGAACATCGCCGTGCTTTATGCGCACATCGCTTGTCTGCAAGCCGGAATTCACCGCCGTTTCAAGCAAGGAATTAACACGCTGCTGATTTTCGGGACTGACGTCAAGAACACTGTAAAACTTATCATTCGCATAAGTGATCTCTATGCCGTTAATGTTCTTTTTTACAAGAGCAAGTCCGTCGTGAAAGTTTCGCACTATCGCTTCCTGCTTTAGGCGTTCATTATGCTGCTCTGTCACATCAGACAAAACTATCATATAAACGCAGATATTCTTCTCCACGCGCGACAAGCCCACGGTAAGCTCCAGCACGGCGTTCTCGCCGTTGTCGCGTGTGATGTGATAGCGTTTGTTTGCGGTTTCGCAGTTTCTTACAGCCTCGTTTATCTCCTTTTGGTCTTGCTCCGACAAACCCGTGTATATACTTCCGAAAAATTCTTCGTCGCTCATCTTCTTCAGCCCTATGGTTCTCCAAAAGCTCTCGTTGCTGTAAATGATGTGCGCCTTGTGGTCGTCGGTGACCTCGACCATAAGAATACCCGCGTCTACTCTGCTCATAACGGCGTCCATATGCGAACGCTCCCGCTCAAGCGCCGATTTCGCGCGTCTTTCCGGATCGATAAAGCTCGCAACTCCTATGAGACGGTCTATCTTCTTTTCGCGGTCGATCGATCGTACCACGGTAAATCTCCACCAATAATAATTGCCGTCCTTGTTGTTTATCAGGCGCAGCTCTTCGGTAATTTTTCCCGCCCGCGAGATATCGAATACACGCAATGATCTCTCAAAATCATCAGGGTGAACGGTACAGCTGCTGATATCCTTATTTTCAAAATATTCTTTTACGTGGCTGAGGTCTATGCCGTAATCGGACATATCGCCCGCATAGAACAATGTATCGTTCTCGAAATCTATATCAGCGATGGCCGCACAGGTGGCGTTCAGTATCTCCTCGATCTCCGTCTTGGAGCTGTCGACGCGGCGCTCGCTTGCAAGCAGTTCCGTGATATCGTTGAACGCAATACAGATTATCGGGTTTTCATCGGTTCCGCCAAGCCTTCTGTGAACGCCGTCAAGATACAGCAGATTGCCGTTTTTATCATATCTTCTGACGACGGTATGGATAGCTTTATCGGTCTTAAGCGCCTCAAGACACGCTTCGCGCGATTTTTTCGCGTCCTCGGGCGGCATCAGATCCCAGACGTTGATGTTCTCACCCCTGAAATCCTCGGGAGTGTAGCCCATAATCCTCATATAGCCCTCGTTTACGCGGATAGACTCCAGCTTATTGTCGTACATCTCATAAATGGCAAATCCGCCGAACGCTCCGCTTATCAGCTTTGATACCAACGCGTTGCTGCCAAGAAGCTCGTTCACCTCTTCACCCAGCGAGTGTTTTTCTATAACAGAGATTTCGCCGGTTATCTCCACCTCTGCGATAAGGCGCGTAAACTCCTCTTCGGGCACGGGGCGCGAGAAATAGAAGCCCTGAATGTACGCGCAGCCCACGCTCGCGAG
This sequence comes from Ruminococcaceae bacterium UBA5579, assembly GCA_002425305.1. Lineage (GTDB taxonomy): Bacteria > Bacillota > Clostridia > Oscillospirales > Ruminococcaceae > CAG-115. The sequence continues at coordinate 5,658 of DILZ01000107.1, read as the reverse complement.
AAAATCGAACTGCTCTTTGGTCTCCACGCCCTCCGCGAGCATAGGAACATTCAGCCACTTTGACATACGAGCAACGGACGTCACGATGGTGCCGACCTTGCCGTTTTTCTCAAAGCCCTGCATAAACTTCATATCGAGCTTCAAAATATCTATCGGAATATCCTTGAGCGTGTTCAGCGAGGAATATCCGCTGCCGAAATCGTCCATCAGTACCGGATAGCATTTATCGCGCAGCCTGTCGATCGTTTCAAGCAGCTGCGAAGGATTGTCGTTGTAGGCACTTTCGGTTATCTCTATTCTGAAATACTTGGGGTCTATGCTGTAGCTATCGGTCAGCTCGCTTATCGTTTCAAACAAATTCGGGTTATAAAGGCTCATACGCGAGATGTTCACCGAAAAGGGGAAATCGGGAAGCCCCTCATCCTTACGGCGCTTCATAAACTTGCAGACCTGTTCGAGAACGTATATATCCAATTCCGCGATAAAGCCGTTTTTCTCAAAAACCGGCACGAACTTGCCGGGGTTTATCATTCCCTTTGTCGGGTGATTCCAACGCACCAAAGCCTCGGCGCTTACAAAGCGCTTTGCCTTTATTCCGTAAACGGGCTGATAATATACGCTGAATTCACCGTTTTTAAGAGCGCGGTGACTTTCATCGCATATCTGCTGCTCTTCAAGCCTTTTCGGTGAACATCTCGCG
>DILZ01000107.1:546-4950 GCA_002425305.1 Ruminococcaceae bacterium UBA5579 | reverse complement strand
GCCGTTTATTGAACGGCAGGCTATTGACGCGCGGTCGGTCATATTTTCCACCGACAAGCTGCGGTCGATTATTCTGTAAACGCCGATATAGTACTGTATTTCGTGCGACAGCAGTCCGCTTGCAGCGACCGCCTTCTGAACGGCGTCAAGAACCGTCTGCGGATGAACGCCGCGCTCGGAATACGGTGTGATAATGACAAAGTTATCCGCAAAAAGGCGCGCGTAAACTCCCCGCCCCCTAAAAAGCTCACGGACAGCGTTGGCTATCTCGATAAGTACTCTGTCACCGATATCGCGTCCCAACAGGTCGTTCACCACTTTGAACGAACCAATGTTGAGCTTCATCAGCGAAAACTCCATAAGCGGATTATCGTCTATCAGACGGCGGGCGTTGCGCATAAACGCGTGACGGTTGAACAGCCCCGTAAGAGTATCATAGTAGGCGGCGGCACGAAGCTCGTGCTCATAGCGCTTGTCCTTGGTTATGTCCGTAATAAACGCGTACATCTTCACTCTGCCGTCTTCCTCGCTGCGCAGAAGCTGACAGCTCATCGATACCCACAGATCATCACCGCTTCGCTCTATGCAACGAAAAGCGTATGTGAAGTGTCCTCCGCTTTCGGGGATATCCGCTATTTTTTGGCGGATCACCGAAATATCGTTTTCGGAAACACCGAAGCTCGGATTTTGGGAAAGGTGCGCAAGACATTCCTCACAGCTCGCAAAGCCCAACATATCGGTTAAGCCTTGGTTTACGAATACCGTACGGAATTTGCCGTCGACACGCTCGGAAAGAGAAATTCCACCGGGAGCGTTGTTTACGACGGTTTCAAGGCGTGTCTGATTATCACGAAGCCTCTTGCCGCTCTCCTCGGCGCGAAGCTCCTGACGCTTTTCCGCGTTGATATCAAGGAAAACGCAGTACATTTCGCGCATTCCGCTATTCTCACCAAAGCCGCCTGCGATAACTCTTATCCATTGACAAAGGTCGGGCTTTGCTTTGTCACCTATCGGAAAATCGTATGTAAAGTCATCAAGATCTCTTGCCTTTTCGGAAAACGTATCTATCCATTCGGGACGCGGGAGAACGGAAAACTGCATAACAAAACGGTTGGCGTCCATTCCGAAAAGCTGGGGAAGCTCGCTGTTATAATATGTGCATTTCGCTGTTTCTCCGTCGGTTTTGATGATCGCCACACCGCCGGGAAGATTATCCATAAGCGCGGAAAGCCGACGCTCCGATGATATCTCACGGCGAAGAAGCTCGTTTTCCCTGCGTATCTTATCAAGCTCGCACAATCGAAGAACGCTTCTTACGCGATAGCGTATAAAATTTATATCATTGCCGCGCGAAACAAAATCCACCGCGCCAAGACCGTAGGCGCGTTCCTGCGCGTTCGGATCATTGTCCGATGTTATGACAACAACGGGTATAGCGCGAAGCTCCTCATCGGCATTCATTTCCGCAAGAACGTCATAGCCGTCGGGTTTGGGCATAAGCATATCAAGCAGCACAACGTCGGGACGGTTTTTGCCGCGCATAATTTCAAGCGCACTTGTTCCGTTGTCCGCCGTAATTATATCATAACTGTCCTTAAGCATTTCGGACATCAATTCTATATTATGTCCGGTATCGTCTACGATAAGTACGACATATCTTTGCTCCATAATACACGCCCCCTCCACGCACAGATATCTATTATATATTGTACATCAAATCGTCAATAAAGTCAATAGCATTATTCTCCAAATTATTCCGGAATTATTGTATTTTTCGACGGGATATGCTAAAATCAATACGAGGCTCTCAACACCGAACCGAACGTATAAAAATTTTATAAATCGTGTAAGTTTTTCAAGGCTTTCGCGTCAATATGGGTGAAGGCGAAAAGAGGTGGTAATATGACCGATACCGAAATAATCGAGCTTTATCTGCGGCGCGACGAGCGCGCGATCGCCGAAACGCAGAAGCTTTATGGGCGCTATTGCGAAAAGATAGCTCGCAACATCTTAGGCAACGAGCAGGACGCACAGGAGTGCGCAAACGACGCCTACTTCAAGGCGTGGGATACTATCCCGCCCGAACGCCCGAAGATACTCGCGGCATACCTGGCAAAGATAACGCGCAACAGCGCAATCTCCCGGTATCGGCGAGAGAAAACCGAAAAACGCGGTCACGGAACTCTGCCGCTCATTCTGGACGAGCTTTCCGACGTTGTTTCGGGTACTGCAAACATTGAAAAGACCGCCGAAGACCGCGAGATCATCGCGGAGATCAATCGCTTTTTGGAAACACTCGCCGAGCAAAAACGCCGCATCTTCATTTTGAGGTTTGTTTGCTGCGAAAGCATCGAGGATATAGCAAAGCGCACGGGAGTAAGCAAAAACAACGTTTCGGTGACGCTGAACCGCGTCAAAAAACAGCTTAAACAACATCTTAACAAGGAGGGCTATGAATTATGAAAAACGAAAAATTTTTTGAGCTTCTGGAAAGTGTAGATGACAAGTTTATAGAAGAAGCAATGATTGACGACTTTGACGGTACAAGACCCGTTGAAGTCCGCGCGGAAAAAACACGTATCACGCCGCTGAAGATCATTGCGCCTATCGCGGCGTGTCTGGCGCTCGTTGCGGCGGCGGGGTTCGCCGTGTCGAATTTTGATAAACTTACGAAATCCGCAACACCCAACAACTCGACAAGCAACGGCGAAACAAGCTCGTCGGCTTATATGGAAAACAGCGCGCCCGTCGTGGTAAAGGAGCTTGCCGACACAGCATTCGTGAACGAATGTAAGGAGCTTGTTATTTTGCAGTTAAAAGAAACAAGCTCTTCATATAAAACGCTTGATGCTTCCGATATCTCGTGGGATGTCGGATTGTTGGATATGGATTTTGACGGAGAGGACGAGTATCTGATCTATCCAACCAAGGGCCGCGAAGGCGTGTTTGTGTTCAAAAAAACGCAAAACGAACCGGAATATATAGGCTTGTTCGGCGAGGGCGTCGAGATCGACTTTAACAAAATATATAAGGCTGTCGATGGCGGGAATTACTATTATTACCACTATTTGATACAGGAGCAATCCATTGTCTTCGGAAACGGATATAGCTGTGAGGGCATAAAGCTTGTATCCTTTGAACAAGACCGTATTTGCGAAACCCAGGGAATATATGGTGATGTATGTTCAAAATATTATTGCGGCAAGCACTTCGACAATGCTCTCACTTGTTATGACGACAACAATAATAAGATCAGTCCCGATGATTTCAAAGCTCTTTGGAAACAGTACCCGTATCTGCCCGAACCCACAATCACTCACCTGGGAATAAGCTACTTTGACATTAATAACGCAATGGAACTCTTAGCGAAAAAATATGGCATTTCGGACAAGTCGAAGCTTTTCCAGAACGAGTTTTGGCGTGATACGGACATTAACAATGACAACATCACCGAGGGCATAATTATGTTCAAAGACGTCCCGGAGCTTCCGGACATTTATGTTGTAGGAGACAACGGTACGAAGTATTTGGGCTCTCTCGGTATTACGGGGAAGCCGTTCAACCAAATATGGGATGGCTCGGATAGATACTTGCCGCCCGCGTGGATCAGGCAATGCCAGGACGAAAATGAAAGTTTCTTCTACTGCACGACAACGGAAACGACCATAGTAGACGGCGAGGAGATCGAAACGGCGTGGTATATCTACAAAGTGATCGTGAACGACGATAATACGGTGTCGGGCGAGAAATACCTCAATTTCGGCAGGGATCTCTCAAACGGCGGAAAGGTGTTCTTAAAGCTCGGAGACCGCGATATTTCCGCAAGCGAGTTCATAGAGGAACGGAACAAGTTCTGTAAAGACAGCGACTATAAGTTTGCCGAGCTTGACTGCGAGATGATGATGGAGGCAGGCCTGAATTTCGGCACTTTCTATAAAGATATCAAAGAGATCGACCAAGAACTGCGCGAGTTGGGGTCAAATTTGCGGAGAGTGCGCCAGAGAGCTACGCTATGCTCCGTAAATCTCGACGATTATCAGGTAAGTCTTTGCGCAGAGAATTTATTCTATAGCAATATAGACAGCAAGCCGATATATTGCGCGGAAAAGCTGTTCATTGCGCTTTCCGATAAAGACGGTAAGGTTATAAATATCGTTGATGTGAAGCCGCAGGGCAGCTTCTTTACGGAAAACTTCAATGGGTTCACTCCCATTATCAAGGAAAACACTGACGATATGTTAGCCGCCGGCAAGGATAACACGACTTTCGATCTGAAATTCTTTACCTTGAACAACGCAGAAAAAATGTCGTTCTCGATAGAAAATGACAAGCTCGTTTCAAATTCATAACACGACACGTTTGAACTCGACACAAATTCCCCTCCCGACGATCATCGGGAGGCTT
>DILZ01000107.1:268-404 GCA_002425305.1 Ruminococcaceae bacterium UBA5579 | reverse complement strand
GGGCTATTTTCGCAAAAAAATCCCCGCTTGCCTGAAGCGGGGAGCTGTTTTTTTGAATTACTCTTCCTCAGCGGGAACTTCCTCGGCAGGAACGTCCTCTGCGGGAGCTTCCTCGGAAAGCGCTCTGATAGAGAGG
>DILZ01000107.1:0-180 GCA_002425305.1 Ruminococcaceae bacterium UBA5579 | reverse complement strand
ATGTGGATAAGACCGTCAACGCCGGGGATTATCTGCGCAAACGCGCCAAATTCGGTGATAGATACGATAGTCGCCTTGATAACGTCGTCCTTCGCGTATTCCGCAACGAACTTTGTCCAAGGGTTGTCGTCGGGATCCTTCGCGGAAAGCGACACGCGCTTCTTTTCGGGGTCGAAGCTC
>DILZ01000121.1:2897-9149 GCA_002425305.1 Ruminococcaceae bacterium UBA5579 | reverse complement strand
AGTATGAGGCGGCGCACGGCACGGTCACGCGCCATTACTACAATTACCTCAAGGGTGAAAAGACCTCCACAAACCCGATAGCGACTATCTTCGCGTGGAGCGGCGCGTTGCGCAAGCGCGGCGAGCTTGACAATATCCCGGAGCTGTGCGATTACGCGGATAAGCTCGAAAAAGCGTCTATCCAGACTATGGAGGACGGCATTATGGACAAGAACCTTGCGGCAATGAGCAAGCTGGAAAACAAGCGGGTAGTTGACACCGAAACGTTCCTCAATGAGATCAACAGCAGACTTGAAAGGTTAATGGGCTGATTACTTTTTCTCCCCCGTGAGGGGGAGAAATTTTAGGAGAGGGAAATGGAAAAAAACATCTCAAAATCCGTTATTCGGCGGCTGCCGCGCTATTACCGTTNNNTAGAGTGATGCCGAGTATTTCGGATGCCGTAATGGCGTCTGCGCCGAATGTTTCATAGAAATCGCCTACCCTGAAGATTCGGCGGCTTCGGGCAGCAGGGCTACGGCTACAATGTCGCGGAGCTTCGCGCGGAGATAGGCACGATACTGCGCCTTGACGACAAGCGCAAGGTGATACTTGTCGGCGCGGGAAATCTTGGCAGAGCGATTGCGGCGCATATTGATTTCTCTCAATACGGTTGTGAGCTTATCGGCATTTTCGACCGTGACAGACAGCTTCTCGGTTTGGATATCGCGGGACTGAAGATATGCTCTACAAGCGCTTTAAGCGGGTTTTGCGTTGAGAACAAGCCGGATATGGCGGTGCTGTGCATACCGCGCGAGAGCGCGAAGGATACGGTAAAGCTTCTTGTTGAGTGCGGCGTGAACGCGTTCTGGAACTTTTCGCACTATGATATCCAAGGAGATTTTCCGAATACCGCCGTGGAGAACGTTCATTTGAGCGATAGCTTGATGACGCTTTCATACTCGATTGGAGTACTGCCCGGGAACGAGAAAAAATAAAAGAGCGGCGGGGCTNNAGCTTAAAGCTCCGCCGCTTTGTGATTATTTTCCTAATCTGAACAGGTCTATCAAATTCCAAAGGCGATTTCTGTCGAACGAAAATACATTTTTGATATAGTCGTCTATTTGCTGTTTAAGCTCAGCCTTTTTCGCATCAAGCTTTTCTTGAAAGGAGCGCGGGTCGGAGTTCGACTTGTATGCGTCCTCGGGGCGGCTGTTCGCGGCTACCTTCAAGCTGTAATTCTCGCGGGTGATGTTGATAGCGGCAATAGAACGCTCGTTTTTTGTTATCAGTGCCTCGCCGTACTCCTTAAGGCTGTCGTTGAGCTGCTTATACTCGTCATCGGTGAATTTTCCTGCGGCATACGCTTCGTCAATGCGCTTGCCTATCCCTCCTATGTACGAGGACATCTCATTTTCTGTGAGCGTGAAGCCAAAGCCCGTTATAGTCGCTCCCGGACTTATTTTGGACTTGATCTCCAGCAAGTCGATATGCCCGAATGCGCCCTTTAAAATCGTTTCCACGCTTGAATCGTCAATAAGCTCGTTGGTGTCTTTAGCGGACGCGGCGGGCTTTTCGGAATACTCGAAGCGATCCTCCGTTCTTTTTGCCCCAAGGATTGATAAGTTCTCCTCCGAGAGCCGCCTGTGGTCTTGCTCATAAGAACGTCCCGAAAGTATCTTGTAAAGCTCGCTGCCGCTTACGCTTGTGATGTTCATATTATGTCCTCCCCGTGCGGAATTATATTTTGTTAATTATAACATATTTCGGGATATTTGTCAAGCCAAAAAAAACCGCATTGCAAAGCCAATGTTAAGTTTGGTTGACAAAGTTCAAGCGGAAATTGGTAGACATTTCGGGGGAAATGCGGTATAATGAAATCACGGTAAGGAGGGGTGCTATGGAGTTTAACAGCAGGACCACGGGAGTGGTCACGGAGGTCAAAAGGGTGTGGTGGATCAAGGTGAACCTGAAAGCCGTTCGGTCGCACTCGCTCGACGGAGCGGTGTTTCCGCACACTGCCGTAATAAAGTACACCGTGAACGGCAGAGAATACGTTACAAAGGTGTATATCCCGTGGAGGATAGTTCCGCCGTTAAAGGGTGCGGAGGTAACTGTGCTGTACAGCAAGGAAAGACCGAATCGGTGTATGGTCGAATTTAATGCGCATTAAAGTTATGTCAAAACAAAGAAAAGCGATCAAGCAAGCAGCAAAAGCCGCAGAGCACGGGCTGGCACACGCGCGGCGTGAGCGGTGCGATTTTTTTGATTTAAGAGTAGGAGGAAATATGAAATTTGAAGAAAAATTAATGGCACTCAGAAAATCCCGCGGGTGGTCGCAGGAGGAGCTGGGTGAGCGTCTGGACGTAACGCGCCAGACCGTCAGCAAGTGGGAGCTTGGCGCGACAACGCCCGAAATGGAAAAGCTCACCGCGATAAGCGAGCTTTTCGGGGTTTCTGTCGACGAGCTTATCAAGGGAGAAAGTCCGCTGAACGAGGAGAAGACGATGCAAGCGTCCCAAAGCACGGGAAATCGTCGTATGTTTGTAAACGGCGAGTATAAAAGCAAAAAGATGTTGTGGGGTATTCCGCTTGTGCATATCACGTCGCGCGGCACGGCAAAGGGCTTTGTGGCAATAGGCATTCGCGCGCGCGGGATAATCTCGATAGGACTGCTTTCTATAGGCGTTCTGTCAATAGGCTTGCTTGCGTTCGGTCTGATCGCGGTCGGAATGTTAGCACTGGGCGCAGCCGCCAACGGTATGATAGCGGTCGGCGTGCTTGCTCTGGGCGGAGTAGCTGCGGGAGTGTTTTCGCTTGGCGGAGTGTCGGTCGGGTGGCTCAGCTGGGGCGGTGTGTCGCTCGGAAAGTATGTGTTCGGCGGATATGCCTCCGGCGACATTGCGGTGGGCGGCTCGGCTCACGGGATAATCGCAGTGGGCGATCTCAAGTCGTCAACGGGTGAGATCGTTTTCGGCAGCGGAGTTGCAGCCGAGGAGTTTCGCGCGGCTGTGATGTCACGACTGCCAAACACTCCGAAATTTGTTGTCGACCTGTTTTCGTGGCTTGCCTCGAATGTAAGGTAGTCAAAATGACTTGCAATTTCTCTTTGAATATGCTATAATTTAGGAGTAACATAATTTTCGGGCGGATAATTCGCTTGATAAACGCGCGGTTCTCCCCGCCGTCAGCAGGGAGGACCGATATTATTGCCCCCTTCGGAAAGGAAAAAATATGGAGCTTAAATTCAAAGAGGACGAAAACGGAAGAATAGCCGACAATGACGCGATATTTGATACGCTTAACGAGAGCCTCGACAATGAGGAATACGACGCTGTGATATCGAAAATAACCTCAATACCGCGCAAAAAATGGAGCAATAAGCTGCGTTTTCTGCTTATCTGTGCATACAACAACAAAAAGGACTTCGAGAGTGCCGAAAAGGAGCTTGACGAGATAGCCCCGCTGTGCGAGGCGCTCAACGACAGGGCGCGGTATTGCTATCAGCGCGGGTATTTGTGCAGCGAGATAGATTTGAAAATAGTAGCTCGGCAGTATTTCACGGACGCCGTGAAGTTCGACCCCGAATATGCCGCTTCCATAGACCTGGAAAGCGATATCGAGGACTGCGACGAAGAGATAGCGGACGAGCTTATAGCGCTGCATAAGCTGTGCGGTAAGCTAGCCGAAGATATAAAAAAGCGCTGCGGCGAAAACGCCGAAAAGCGCAAGCTGACCGATGAGGAGTTCCAAACGCGGTTGGGCTTTTTCCCGGCGATACGCAAACTGCCGGGCTTCGAGCACCCGATGGGCTTCGGTGATTATTTCACAAAGCTGACGGGCGGGGATAAGAAAAGAACCTTGAAGTGGTTTGACGACTTATACGGTATCACCGACACGGATAGCTTCTTTAAGCATATTCAGAACGATCGTGGCTGCAACATAGCGAGAATGGCGGCGGATGTTCTGGCGTTTTTGTCGGGCAAACCGAATTTTGACGTGAACGAGCTGAACGAAGACGGCAAATTCGCGTTTGGAAACACGGTAATGCTTGTGGATAGGTTTGCCGAGTATCTCCCGCGCGGCGGCATACTCGCGTGGGATATCGGCGAGAAGATAGGCTTTGCGCGTCACGCTTTCCGCTGCGGCATAATTGACAACGCGGAATACAGCCGCGGAATGTTGTTGATGGCCGATACGGCGAAAAATGCGTTTTCGAGCTGGGAGGAATATATGCGTTCGCTGATATTCGGCGCGGCAATGTTTATTTTTAGCATCGACCGCTGGAACATTAAAAGCGTGGCGTCATTTATTTCGCAAATGATCCCTCTGTTGCTGGAGAGCGACCTTGCCGACTCGGAGTGGGGCGGCGAACAGGAAACAGTCCTGCAATAGTTCCGGTTTATTTCACGCTTTTCAGCTCTGCGTCCGGATAGAAGATGTTCAGTATCTCTTCGGCAGTCTTTCCCCTTTGAGCGAGATAATTTGCGGCATAGACGCTCATTCCGCGGTTGTCGCCCCACCCTTGACACTTAAAGATGAACTTGTCTTCGGAATATTCGACGGTGATGGCCGAACTTCTCAAGCCAAGCGCTTTGCGAAGGCTCTCGCCAGATATCCTTTCGTTGTTGAATTTTATGAACATAAGCGTGCCGTTTTCGTTGTATACGGGATCGGTAAACCATTCCGTGCCGTCGAACGGAAGGTTGCTGCCGTTTAACGCGCTGCATACCTCCTCTGCGGTCATTTCCGCACTGCCGGAGAAGCCCGGCGCGTCTTTGTCGCACGGAAGACCTACCGACGGTGAGTAGGGCAGCAGATCGTCCGTTCTGCCCGTGGATATCTTACAAATCGGCGCATTGAACGGCTTGCCGTCATACATCAGCGAATGCGTCAGTGCGTCTTTTACGGCGGCTTTTACTGCGGCGCTCGGTTTTTCGGGCGAGTACGGGATCTGCTCGCTTACCGACAGATCTGCGCCCAATCCGTCAAAGTCTTTTTTCAAATTCAGAAAGTATTTTATGCGCGTGTTTTCTGTTACGGCTATGGCTTTAAGAGCTTCATATTCATACTCCGAGCCCTTCATTATCAGCCCTTCAACGCAGCCGGCGAGAAGCTCCTCGTAGTTCGGGGTGAATATAACGCTTGCCTCTTTGTCATAAATGCTTACCCTTGCCGGTGTGTCGTTGGGCGGGACCTTGACACTCAGCTTTACAGCCAGCATTATGACACCTATCAGCAAAACAAGCGATATCGCCGATACTATCGTTACTTTTTTTGGCATTTTATCTCCATCCTTTTTCGTTTTTTGGGAATTGCTGCGGCAGTTCCTTTTTTTGCGTCTGTTTTCCTCTTACGGGAAAACATATTACACATTTGTGAATTATGAATAATTGTTTGATAAATTATTCAAACTCCCGCTTGACAATATAAGCGGAATGTTGTATAATATTTATATGTTGAATGTGACCGATTAATGATAATGCGTTTTCGGGAATATTACATTACGTTATTTTAGAATTGCAATAGGGTGTGAGGATATGGATAAATTGGATCAGTTGAAGTCTACCGACAGGCTTCATCATATGTGCGAGGATTTCTGCAAGAACAGCGTTATAGACGCGGCATTATATAACAAGTACGGAGTAAAGCGCGGGCTGCGAAATTCCGACGGTTCGGGAGTAGTGGCAGGCATAACGAACGTTTGCTGCGTTCACGGGTATGTAATGTCTGAGGGTGAGAAGAACCCCATTGAAGGCGAGCTTATATATCGCGGTTACAGCGTTGCCGACCTTGTGAGCGGCGCGGTTCACGACCGTCGCTACGGCTATGAGGAGGTTGCGTATCTGCTGTTGTTCGGCGTACTGCCCAACGAGCGTGAGCTTTCGGATTTTGCGCGGCTCATTGCCGATTTCCGCGAGCTTCCCCGTTATTTCAGCGAGGACGTTATAATGCGCAATCCCTCGCCGAATATTATGAACAAAATGCAGCAGGCTGTGCTGACCTTGTACAGCTATGACAGCGACCCCGAGAACAAGTCCGCCGAAAGCGAGATGCTTAAGGCTATCTCGGTTATTTCAAAGCTCCCTGCGATTATGGTGGATTCTTATCAGGCGCTCAGACGTTTTTACAATAACGATTCTATGGTAATGCACCGCATAAACAAGGACGAAAGCCTTGCCGAGAGCATACTGTCGACCCTGCGCGACGACCGCGCGTATACTCCCGAAGAAGCAAAGCTGCTTGATCTGTGCCTTATGCTCCACGCGGAGC
>DILZ01000121.1:2080-2890 GCA_002425305.1 Ruminococcaceae bacterium UBA5579 | reverse complement strand
AGCGCTGTTTCAAGCTCGGGCACTGACGCGTATTCCGCGTATGCGGCGGCAATAGGCTCGCTGAAAGGACCGCGTCACGGTGGCGCGAACATCAAGGTAATGGAAATGCTGGAGCACGTCAAGACGGGCGTTAAGGATTGGAATGATGACGATGAGGTCGAGGCTTATCTCAGACGGATACTTCGAAAAGAGGTCGGCGACAGGTCGGGGCTTATCTACGGAATGGGGCACGCTGTGTACACGCTTTCCGATCCCAGAGCCGTTATACTCAAATCCAACGCGGTGAAGCTCGCCGAGGGCACGGATTTCGAGCGCGAGTTCAAGCTGTTGAATTCCATAGAGCGCCTTACTCCAAAGGTGTTTGCCGAGGAGCGCGGTGATATAAAGAATATGTGCGCCAATGTAGATATGTATTCGGGATTGGTCTACAAAATGCTCAAAATACCTGTGGAAATGTATACGGCGCTGTTCGCGTGCGCCAGAATGGCGGGCTGGTGCGCTCACCGTATGGAAGAGATGATAAACGGAAAGCGCATAATCCGCCCCGCTTATAAGGCTATCAATATCAATAAACAGTACATACCAATTGACCAAAGACCGTAATGATAGTTTATAGAGAATAGTTATTAGTAATTAGTTAGGAATGAAATGCGAGTCGAACTCAAACTAACAACTAACGACTATTCACTAACAACTACAAGGGTCTTGACATTCAAGGAAGAATGTGCTATAATATATTCGTTTGGAGCTTTTGCTCTTTATATCATTAAAGTATTGGAGAGAAAAAATATGTCAATGACGTTTAACAGA
>DILZ01000121.1:1191-2031 GCA_002425305.1 Ruminococcaceae bacterium UBA5579 | reverse complement strand
GCGATAAGGAGATAGCGGATGTGTTCGAGGGTAAGTCGGACAAGTTTTTGCTTGTCATCGGACCGTGTTCCGCCGATAACGAGGATTCCGTAATGGATTACATAAACCGCCTCGCGAAGGTTCAGGAAAAGGTGAAGGACAAGATACTTATTATTCCTCGAATATACACGGGAAAACCGCGCACGAACGGCACGGGCTATAAAGGACTTATACACCAGCCTGACCCCACAAAGGGCGAGGATATGCTTCAGGGTCTTATCGAGGTGAGAAAGCTACACGCGCGCGCTATCGCGGAAACGCACCTTACCTGCGCGGACGAAATGCTTTATCCGGAGAATTACCGCTATTTAAGCGATCTGTTATCATATGTCGCTGTCGGGGCGCGTTCGGTTGAGGATCAGCACCACCGCCTTGTGGCAAGCGGTATGGAGTGCCCTGTGGGAATGAAGAACCCCACCTCCGGAACGCTTTCTGTAATGTTCAACTCGATACAGGCGGCGCAGGCATCGCACACGTTCATTTACAGAGGCTGGGAGGTCGTATCGGACGGAAATCCGCATACTCACGCTATTCTTCGCGGAGCACAGAACAAGCACGGACAGACCCTGCCGAACTATCACTATGAGGATTTGAAGCTCTGCTATGATATGTATATGGAAAAGGGCTTAGCAAATCCCGCGATAATCGTGGACACCAACCACTCCAACAGCGGAAAGCAGTATCTCGAGCAGGTCAGAATATCCAACGAGGTGCTTCATTCGATGCGCCACTCGCAGGAGATACGCAACATAGTAAAGGGTCTTATGATAGAAAGCTACATCGAGGACGGCGCTCAGAAGA
>DILZ01000121.1:0-1165 GCA_002425305.1 Ruminococcaceae bacterium UBA5579 | reverse complement strand
GGCTGGGAGAAGTCCGAGCGGCTGATACTCGGTATTGCGGAGCAGCTTTAAAATGCTCTTGACAAATCTTTAAAAGTATGCTATAATACAAAGGGAATACTGATTTAATGGCGTTTTTCCNNCGCGGGGAAAAACGCATAAATTTAAAATGTTTTAAAGCGTTGATGAGAACAAAGTAGCAAAGCGAGTTTGCCCGAACAGAGAGCTGTCGGTAGGTGCGAGACAGTGGGGAACGTTTTGCGAATTACATCTCGGAGCGGCTCTGCGAACGGAAACAAGTAGCAAGCACGGGCAAGCCCGTTACAGCTGTTCAAAGGCGCGGTCGCCGCATACGGCGATTGCGTAAATTGAGGTGGTACAGCGTTTTATTCGCCCTCTGAAGTAATGGCTTCGGAGGGCGTTTTTATTTATTGAGAGGTGGTGTTATCCGTGAGATGTGAACATCTCATCGGCTATGTAAAATTCTCACTTTAAATTAAGGAGGATTTTATGATAAGAATTGCGGATATTAGCGATCTGGAGCGGCTGACGGAGCTTTTTACCGAGCTTCACCGTCACCACGTTGAGATAAAGCCCGAAACGTTCATAATGCCCGGGCGCGAGTGGTTTTCGGAAAAGCTCTCCGAAATACTCAACGACAGCGGACAGACGACTCTGGTATATGACAGCGGAGAGATAAACGCTTACGCGGTCGTGAAGATTATGGACGTGAACACCGTGGAAAAGATCCCGCGCCGAATGTGCTATATAGATTGCTTTGCCGTTTCGGAGGGCTGCCGACGCCGCGGAATAGGCACGGAGCTTTTCAATGCTGTGAAAGCGTTCGGGCGGGAGAACGGCTGCACGAGCGTACAGCTCGGGGTTTGCGCGAGCAATACGGACGCGGTGCGGTTTTATGAGAAAATGGGGCTTGTTCCCCGAACTATACAAATGGAAAAGAGGATTTAAAAATGGAACTTTACGACGAACTCATAGCAAGAGGACTTATCGCCCAAGTGACCGACAAGGGCGAAATAAGCAAAATGATAAACGCGGGCAAGGCGACGTTCTACATCGGCTTTGACCCCACTGCGGACAGCCTGCACGTAGGTCACTTTATGGCTCTGTGCCTGATGAAGCGTCTGCAAATGGCGGGCAACAAGCCGATAGCTCTGCTGGGCGGCGG
>DILZ01000049.1:7313-8701 GCA_002425305.1 Ruminococcaceae bacterium UBA5579 | reverse complement strand
TCCATACACAGCTCCTCTCTTGAATCCGTCAATACCAACCCCAAAGCATAAGGTGTGGATCGTTTGGGCTATGCCGGGGGCAACTGGAACAATGGTGCGAACGCCGGCGTCTTTGCGCTGAACCTCAACAACTCCCGCACGAACACGAACACGAACATCGGCTTCCGCCCCGCTTTACCCACAAGTCAGATACGAGAGACTCAAGGGTTTTTCGTCAGTACCGGGAAATAAAGGGATCTGCATCTTTTGTCGGATACGGCATGAAAAAGCGAATGTCCAAGCCACATATTCCGCTAAAGCTGAAAAGTGTGGCAAGAGAGGAGCTGTGTATGGAAAAGCACGAACATCTTTTCGAGCGTTTTGTAGAGTTTGAAAATTTGTATGGCGGATACTTGCTTGCGCGGAAGAACAAGCGTTATAAAAGCGAGGTGCTGACATACACGGCAAATCTTGAGGAAAACCTCATAAATTCACAAAATCACTTGATTTGGAAAACCTATCAGGTCAAGGAGATGCACGAATTTATCGAGTATTTCCCGAAAAAGCGCATAATTACCGTTATGCCGTTTGAGAACCGCGTCGTCAACTGCGCAGCGTATAACGTGCTGTTTCCTATCTATCGGCGGTCGTTCTACGAGCATTCCTACGGATCAATCAAGGGGAAAGGCCCGATAAAAGCAGCCGATCAGTTACAATATTGGCTCCAGCTCGTTCGCAATAAACCCGATAAGTGGTGTCTGGGCAAAATGGACATCACAAAATTTTTCTTTCGAGTGCCTTTTGATGTTCAGATGGAGGAACTCGGCAGACCGATACACGACGAGCAGATGATGTGGTTCTTGGAACAGGCGATACGGTGTGATGGTCGTCCTTTCGGACTTCCAGCGGACGCGGCAGACGTTACCGAGTGCGATCGGATATTCGATATCGGTATGCAGGTCGGCTCGCTGATCTCGCAGATGACCGCAAATGTCGTGATGACTCCCGCCGACCACTACATCAAGCGCGAGCTGCAAGTGCCGTATTATATTCGCTATATGGACGATATGATTTTCCTTGTGCCGAGCAAGCTGCAAGCGCAGGAAGTCCTCGGACAGTTCAGCGAATTTCTCGAGACTCGGCTTGGACTTGAGCTCAACAGCAAAACAGCAATAATGCCGTATGACGCGGGTGTGGAGTTCGTTGGAAAGCGTATCTGGCCCGACAAGATCAAAATGCGGAAATCGTCGTCTTTGCAGATGAAGCGGCATTTGAAATACATTATGGAGCATTACAGCACGGGAGAAATCCCACTTGACTATGCTCTTTCTTCTATTCGTTCGTATCTCGGCATAATGAAGCATTGCGATTGTGACGCGCTGCGGCGGAACTGTCCGAGGACTTCCTGC
>DILZ01000049.1:363-7280 GCA_002425305.1 Ruminococcaceae bacterium UBA5579 | reverse complement strand
CAGAATGAAGACCTCGGTTATTATTAACCGGGGTTTTCCTTTTGCATTCGAATGCAAAACAGGGGGTGAAAAAATTGGCTGATGAATACTTACTGAAGAGCGTCCACGACGAATACGCGCAGAGGGTCGATGCCGAGATGGAGCGGCTCACCGACGAGGACAAGCGCCAGAACGAGCGTATAAAGATGCTCGAAGAAGAGCAGAAAAACATAACCGACCTTACGATTTCGGTTAAGGAGCTCGCGATCGAGGTCAAGAACGCCGTGAGCGAGATAGCCTCACAGAACGTCCGTATCGGCAATCTTGAAAAGCGCGACGGTGAGAAATGGCAGAAAATCGTGGGCGCTGTCATATCNNCGCCGTAGTCGGCGGCTTGGCGACGCTCGCAATATCGGGATTTTTCGGAGGGTAGCTTATGAGGAAAATGGATTTTATTCTGCTGATTGATTTTCTGACGCTCGTGGCGTTTGTGGTTGCGATGATCGTTACCTATTGGATGTTTCAGTCCATCCCGGATACGCTTGTCGCGACATTTATTCCTGCGAGCGGCTTAGAACTTGTGCTTACGGCGGTAATCAAGGTCGATGATGCGCGCCGGGAGCGCAAATGGCAGTTAGAGGACCGAAAGTCCAAACACAAAAACGAAGACGAAGACGAGGAGGAATGATTTATGGCTTTTTTAACGCCCGATAAAACCTATGAAATAAACGGCGTGACCGTCAAGGAGTATCTCCTTACCGGGCATAGCCACAACAACAAGTCTTTTCCTACCAAAAAGACAAAGCCGAACATCGGTGTGACAATCCACAATACGGAGGACATAAAAGAGGCGGCGGGAACGACCGACGCGGAGCAGTATGTTCGCGCAACGGTCAACGGCAATATGGGCGGCGTATTCGTGCATTACTATGTTGACGACAGAGAGGCGTGGCATTGCCTTCCCGATGATTGGATTGGGTGGCACGCCTCGGACGGCACGGGCGCGGGCAACTATCAGACCATAGCCATCGAGGTAATCGGCAGCGGCGCGAAGGTCGAGGAGCATGCGGCGAGACTCGCGGCGGGTCTTTTGTCAAAGTACGGAATGACCATCGACGGCCTCTACACGCATTCCCATTGGATGAACAAGGCTGACGGCAAAACGGGTACGCGCGAATATCTGAACACGCTGAAACGCAGCACAAAAAACTGCCCCGCGTACATCTTGCCGCATTGGAGCGAGTTCGAGAAACTTGTCGCGTCGTATCTTACCAAGTCGGCAGCGGTTTCCGGCACGAAGAGTTTCACACCGCGACTCACAGCGCCCGAGAAAGGCAATAAATATTATATCCGCAAGGCTTCGGGAGGCTGGTCGCCCTGCATCACAGGAAGCCCTAAAAACGCAAATTGCGACGTCTTGAGCAATTGTGTGGGATATGCCCTCGGCAGATTCCACGAAATCATCGGAGATCAGAGCTTCAAGTATCTGGCCAACACCAACGCCGAGAATATGCTTGATTTTCATGGTTCTCTCAAGACGGGCTCCGCTCCCCAAGTCGGCGCGATGATTTGTTGGGGACAGGGCAAACTCTACAACAGCGCAGATGGTTGCGGCCACGTCGCAATCGTCGAGAAGGTTATAGACGCGGAAACTATCGTGACGAGCGAAAGCGCCTACGGCGGCTCGGCATTCTATACCAAGACGAGGAAGAAGGGCAACGGCAACTGGGGAGCCGGCGGAACTTATTATTTCAGAGGGTTCATATACAACCCCGCCGTCAAGGAGAGTTCCGTCGTTACCGAGGAGGAAAAAGTACCGACGGGCAATATTACGGCGAATACATCTCTCGACAAAGGCGCAAAAGTCGAGCTGAAGGCTGTTCCGCTTTATGGCGCAGCGGCATCCAAAACAAAGGCAAACACTCTGACCGGGACATATTATATACACTCGGCAACGATTGTCAACGGCAGAATCCGCATTACTACGCCGAAAGGAAATTCTGTCGTGACCGGCTGGATAGATGTGGCGAGTGTCGCTCCGGCGGCGAGCTCCACCGAGATTAAAGTCGGAGACAA
This sequence comes from Ruminococcaceae bacterium UBA5579, assembly GCA_002425305.1. Taxonomy (GTDB): domain Bacteria; phylum Bacillota; class Clostridia; order Oscillospirales; family Ruminococcaceae; genus CAG-115. The sequence goes on along the minus strand of DILZ01000049.1, from coordinate 5,225 downwards.
GGTTAAAATCAAATCGGGGGCAAAAACCTACTATGGGGGCAGCCTCGCGAGCTTTGTCTACAGCCAGACATATGTTGTCAAGGAAATCGGCTGCGGCGTCAGCACNNCAGCACGGATTATATCGTGGTCGGCACTCCGACGGTGGTTGTCGCCGCTGTCAAGGCGAGCGACTTAATCAGACAGTGAGGTGTTGTGTATGAATGATATTTTGAATATTGCGCTGATGCTGGTGATGATCGTGGTTGCTCCTCTCCTCACAAGCTATGTTATACCGTATCTCAAGAAGGCGGTCGAGAACTCTATCGGCAGCACCAACGCGCAGTTCCTCGCAGAAATTGCGCAGGTCGTAGCCGACGCGGTTTCCGCAACATCACAGATTTTTGTGGACGCACACAAGCAGGATGGCACGTTCGGAGAATATGAGCAGAGGGAAGCGGCGACTATGGCGCTGGAATCCTGCCTCAATAGCCTGTCGCCTAAATGCAAGGAATACATCAACAAGGAGTACAGCAATCTCACGGAGTTTCTGCGGAATAAAATCGAAGCGGAAGTCCGCCGACAGAAAATCAGCTACAATGTATTGTCGGCAGAGATTGATGAAATTAAATAATACCGCGCATAAGCGCATAGCCCCCGGAGACGACCTCCGGGGGCTTTTTCCTTTTCCATAGAAAAATCCCCAAGCGTGAGTTAACTCGCTCGGGGAGAATTCAGCCTTTTTGCTTGTAGACGGTCTGGCTTACGCACTTTTCGACGGTCCGTTCAGAGTTGGGGGAAAACTCTATGATTTCAGACAAATCGCAGTCGAGCGCTTCGCAGATCTTGTCGAGATGCTCAAGGTTGACTCTTTCCGCGACATTGTGAAAAAGCTCATTGATAGTATTCGGCCTTATTCCTGTTTTCGCAGAAAGTTCCGCTTGTGATACCCGAAGCTCGCCCAGCTTTCGGGACAGCGTTATCTTAATCATCGCAATATACACCTCTTGCCCATTATACCACTTTACGATATAGCTGTCTGCGTTTTGTTATAAACCAACGAATAACGATAGAAAATAACAAAAAAGGTGTATGTAATCCTTATGCGCCCCACTCGTATGTCATAATGATCACATAGTCCGCCGCCTCGCCCTGAACTTTATAGTCGTGCGACTCGTAAAGAATGCCGGGTTGGTCAGCGCGGTATTTTGGAGCAACGGCGGTGATGAGAATGTAACCGTTGTTGTGCAGTCTGTCGGAAAGCTCGCGCAGAAACGCGTTGTAGGTGTCGCGGTCGTCGGGGGAGATGTATTCCATATCGAGATTTAAGCCGTAGTAGCCTTTGCGCTCAAGCTCGGCGAGTATAGACACGATAAGTCTTTCACGAGCGTCGGGGTTTGCGAGTATCTGCGACAGAACCTCGGTCGAAAAGCTGCCGTCGTAGATGTTGGTAACGACCATAAGCGGCATTACGGAGCTTTTGCGTGCGCGTTCGATAAGCCTGTCGTCGGAGGGCGCGATAATATCTCCGTCGGGAGTTACCGAATACGAGAACGGCGACAGGAACGTAAGAAACGGCAGAGAACATTCCAAAGAGCTATCCGTAATAGTTGGATACGCGTAGCCGTTTATTATCGCGGGTCTTTTAAGGACGTTTCCGGGGATCGGGATATTGACGGCCTCTCCCTCATACAGAGCTATCGGATTGACATTCGGGTTTGCGGCAAGAAGATCGTCCAGCGGCACCCCAAACTCCTGTGACAGAGAATACAGCGTCTGCCCTTCCTCTATAATGTGCCGCATCGTATCCGACATAATGATAAGGTGTTGCCCCACGACAAGGTTATTGGGATAGCGCAGCGCGTTGTCCGCAGCGATGCGGCTTGCGGGTATCCCGAAGCGTCTTGACAGCATAGTAAGGTCGTCGCCCGCTTTAACTGTGTAAATAAACATAACGGTAATTGCTCCTTTCGGTGATTATGAGAACAAGTTCTTAAACGTTCAAAGCGATCTCGCGCCGCGCACCGATAATGTGAAATCCCACGGCGTCGGTGTAGTTGTAGGTCGAAAGTCTTCGGTTGCGCGCGTCTACCGAATGTGCGCAAACAAATATATTTTCGGGAGTGACGGGGGCGAAGATCGCCGAAATTATCACGGTGTGATAAAACCTGCCCTCTCTGTTCACAAGCTGAATTATATCCGCGCGGCGAAGCTCCGACAGTGGCGCTTCCTCCGCGTAAACGCCCGTGCCGCGGTTCGTAAGCAGGAACTCCCGCAGAAAATTCACACCTGTCCACGAAGGCGCGCGGTCGTTGGAGCTTATGTAGTACCACCCGTTGTCCTGCGAGTAGTTCATCACTCCGCAGCCCGCGTACATACATTGCGATATATAATTGGTGCAATCGCCGCCTATATCCTCAAAGTCGTAGAACCGCGGATTTCTGGCGAACGCCCAATTCAGTGCGTATCGAACCGCCGCGCGGCGGTCATAACCGCTTTCGATCAGCATAACATCATCTCCTTTGTGCAGTATATGCCCGGCGGGAGCGTTCGGTGAGCATATTTCACAAATCGGAAAAATTTCCGCATATTGTTATTGACAAGCGTATAAATTAATGTTATAATGAAAGTGAATAACGGCAGCGTGTGCAGAGGGGCATCTGTAAGAGTTTCGTATCGGTGCGGAAAGGTGGCGTATTGTTTGACAGATCTTAACAAGGAGATTTACATAATCATAACACATACGCCGTCGGTGGTGTCGCGGATAATAAGGCAGTTCACCCATACGCCGTACAATCACGTTTCCGTAAGCCTCGACGCCGAGCTGAACAATATGTTCTCTTTCGGCAGGCGGTACAAATATTTCCCGTGGTTCGGAGGGTTCGTTCAGGAATCGCTCACATCGGGAACAATGGGGCGCTTTACCGAAACGGAGGCTATCGTTCTCAAAAAGAATGTTGACGAAGAGGCGTATCACGATATTTCAAAGAAGCTCCGTGATATGCTGGCGCATAAATATACATATCGCTATGATACGCTGGGGCTTGTTATGGCGATTTTCGGGAAATCGTTAAAACGCGACAAGTACTGCTACTGTTCCGAGTTTGTAAGACGGCTTCTGGTGGAGTGCGGCGTGGAGAAAAGCGACAGCTTTAAGGACATTGTGCGCCCGCTTGATTTTATGAACCTGTCGGCTACGCGCGAGGTGTTTCGCGGAAAGCTCCGTGAGTTCCCGCTTCAAGCGCAGAGTATCGACACGGGCAGGACCCCGCAAATCAACTGACCTTTATGCGCCAGCATATCACGGNNAGGCTTGCAGCCGTTTCGGACGGAGTTTCTCCGGCAAACTGTCCGAACGCGGCTGTTTTTTGTCGAACAGGTCTTGACAATCGACGAAAAAAGCGATATAATAAATATGTATGTATAAGAGCCTGTTTGGACTCTATGAAAGAATACTCCCGAAAATGAAAGGACAAAATATCTATGAGATGGATGGGATTAAACGAGCTCCGCGAGAGCTATTTGTCGTTTTTTGAGAGCAAGGATCATCTCAGACTGCCGAGCTTCCCGCTCGTGCCGCCCGCTGATGACAACTCTATTCTGCTGATAAACGCGGGTATGACGCCGCTGAAGAAGTACTTTCAAGGCATCGAGGAACCGCCGCGCCACCGCGTGACGACCTGTCAGAAGTGCATAAGAACGCCCGATATCGAAAACGTCGGGCATACCGCGCGTCACGGCACATACTTCGAGATGCTCGGCAACTTTTCGTTTGGCGATTACTTTAAGTCCGAGGCGATAGCGTGGGCGTGGGAGTACCTTACAAAAACGCTCGAGATACCCGCTGAAAGACTTTGGGTGACTATCTATGAGCAGGACGACGAGGCGGGCGAGATATGGGCGAACGAGATAGGAGTGCCGCGCGACCGTATCATAAAGCTCGGCAAGGCGGACAATTTCTGGGAGCACGGCAGCGGTCCGTGCGGACCTTGCAGCGAGATACATTTCGACCGCGGCGAGAAGTACGGTCCGCTTAACTCCTTTGAGGAAGCGGAGGAGAACGACCGTATAATCGAGATTTGGAACAACGTTTTCACGCAGTTCGACAATGACGGCAAGGGGAATTATACTCAGCTAGCGACAAAGAATATCGACACGGGTATGGGTCTGGAGCGTTTGGCGTGCGTAATGCAGGGCGTGGACAACCTGTTCGAGGTCGACACCGTGAAGAATATTATGGGCAGGATATGCTCCATAATAGGCGTGAACTATCACGACGACGACAAAAAGGACGTTTCCATACGCGTTATCACAGACCATATCCGCTCTACCACGTTTATGGTGGGCGACGGAATACTCCCGTCGAACGAGGGGCGCGGCTATGTTCTGCGCCGTCTGCTCAGAAGAGCGGCGCGGCACGGGCGTCTGCTGGGTTATGATAAAGCGTTCCTGTATGAGGTGTGCGATACCGTTATAGACGAGAATCTGTCGGCATATCCCGAGCTTGGAGAAAAGCGTGCGTATATCAAGAAGGTCATTCAGACCGAGGAGGAGAGCTTCGCAAAGACCGTTGACAAGGGAACGGAGATACTCGGCGAGATGATGGAGCTTTTGAGAAGAGCGGACGAAACGACGCTTAAAGGCGAGGACGTTTTCAAGCTGCACGACACTTACGGATTTCCCGTTGATCTCACAAAGGAAATACTCCGCGAGAACGGCTTTGAAGCGGACGAGGACGGCTTCAAGGAGTGTATGAAGATACAAAAGCAGACCGCGCGTGAAAACAAAAAGCTCGGCGGCGGCTGGGACAACGCGAAGAATTCCGAGCTTGACAAGTTCACCACGGAATTTGTCGGTTACGACACATTGGAATGCAGCGCCAAGAT
>DILZ01000049.1:0-347 GCA_002425305.1 Ruminococcaceae bacterium UBA5579 | reverse complement strand
GCAAGCAGAAAAACCGCGATTATTATCAGGTGATACTCAGCGCCACTCCTTTCTATGCTGAAATGGGCGGTCAGGTCGGCGACAAGGGCAGTCTGCTGAAGAGCGGCTCGGACGTTATTGAGATACACGATACGCAGAAGCTCGGCGGCGGGCAGTTTATAAGCTATGGAAAGGTCGTTTTCGGCGGATTTTCCGTAGGCGACAGCGTAACGGCGCGCGTTGACGCGAATACCCGCAAGGCAACCGAGCGCAACCATACAAGCTGTCACCTGCTTCAAGCGGCGTTGAGAGAGGTTTTGGGCGAGCACGTTCATCAGAGCGGTGTGTTCTTCAAATGAGTACCGCCG
>DILZ01000001.1:1751-16457 GCA_002425305.1 Ruminococcaceae bacterium UBA5579 | reverse complement strand
GGTCACGGGGTTCTGCCCGATCTCGTAGTCGATGATCCTGAATTTCGGATAAAGCCGCTCGAGAACCTTTTCAACCTCGTCATTCCGTGCCGCGTCCTGCACCTTTCGCATTGTTCTCCGCGACACTTTGTTATCGTCGATAGTGATGTCCGGGCGCTTGAGGTTCTGCGACCCGTTCCAGCTCCGCTCGCATTTCTGCTTGCTGTCTTGATTCTTCATCAAGTAGACCGAAAGCGCGGTCAGAGTCCCGTCGGTTCAGAATGGTCAAGCGGGAATAGCCTGCAAGTTACCGTCAAGTAAACACATTCAGTTAAAATGCGATTTGAGCGGCTTTTTCACCGCGAAATCGTGTTGAAAATCAAATTAAAGCCCATATCCCCGAGTGGGGACATTGGAGAAAGGAAAACATTATGAACGATTACAAAGCAAAGGCACTCGAAAGGCTGAACGAGAAAATCGACAAGCTGTCGCCGCACGGAAACGCTGTCAAAGAGCACGTCCTCCGCGTCTTAAAAGATTTCTGCGAGCAGAACAGCGAGTTTGCGCAGGCGATTGCGCAGTCCGGCAAGACCGTCAAGGATTGCATCGAAAGCACGGTCAATAATTGCGGGAGCAGCATCTCGGATATCGAGGTCTACCGCAGAGCGGTCGCCTTCTGGTTCGAAGGTGCAACCGTAAATTTCAAGATGACGCTCGACCTCGGAGATGGCGGTTTCAGCAACGAGGGCAGCGGCGAAGAAGATGCACCGTCCAAGCCCAAGCGCCTTGAGATGTCGCTCGATGACCTTTTCTAAGGGGGCGAGCGTATGACCGAGAAGGAACTTGACAAGAACTTTAAAAAGCTGATGCACCTTACGGACGAAGAAAACGAGGAAATACGCTTGTCGCTGCCGCAGTTTATGATATACCGGAATATCACAAAAAAAGAGTACTACGGTTATTATACAAATTATTATCGCGGCTATAATGGCTATTGTACAGCTTGCCGTCAGATTGTAGACCTCGACGAAACATCGCAGGAGATTAAACACAGGAAAAAAGGAAAATGCCCTTCCTGCGGTGCGGACATCACATTTCTCGCGGGCGGAAAAGTTCCGGCAAAATCATACTGGTATCATCAGAACTACGCTGTTTTTAGGGAATTAAACGGCGACCTGTATATATACTGCGTCAAGGCGTATCAAGGCTTCCGCAAAGATATGTTTGACGAGTGGAACGGAATCTCCGAATATGATGTAGATTATTGGTTCGATAAAAAATTCCGTTACTATCTCGGACCGGGAGAAAGCAGGAAATGGAAGTTCAATTATGTGCAGTGGGAAGAAATGAAAAGCCACAACGAGCCGACGTTCGGGCAGGAGATGGGATACAACTCGTACCCGGATAAGGAGTATATCGCGACCGGGCTCGACCACATTGACAGGTCGCGGCTGAAATATAGCGGATTAAAAGAATTTATGGAGCTTCGCGGAAATCATTATGTTCCGCTGATATATTTCCTTTGCGAGGCAAATCTGCATCCGCAGTACGAAAAACTTTTGAAATGCGGTTTCGGACGGATTGTCGAAGACAGAATTTTCCCCGGCGCAGAAGGCAGACCTCGCATCAACCTTCGGGCAGACTCACCCGCGAAGGTGCTGAGGCTGAATTCGGAAGAGATGAACGCGCTGCGCGGCTGTTCGGGAGATTGCTACTCCGAATACATATACTTCCGCAAGCACATAAAAATATCCGGCAATTTCAAACAGCGTTTCGAGCGGTTTGAACGGTTTCACGACGCGCTCAGCAAGGTTGTTCTGATATCAAACATAACTGAGCTTTCACACGAAAAGGTTATGAATTACTGCGAAAGGCAGAAGCACAGCACAGAGAGCATGAGCTATGTTTGCAAGGACTGGATAGATTATCTTGCTCAGTGCAGAGAGCTCGAGTATGACGTTAAGGACGGTGCGATAAATCATCCGAAAAACCTCGCGAAAGCTCACGGCGATCTTTCAAGGCTCATAAAACAAAAAGAGGACGAGGAACTGAACAGGCGGCTCCGCGAGTTGTCCGAGCTTCGCGCTGCGTATGAATTTGAGAGCGAAGAGTTTATCGTTATCCAGCCCGAGAGCGTCGGAGATATCGTGGCAGAGGGAAATACGCTGTCACATTGCGTCGGAGGATATGCAGACCGTCACGCGAGAGGCGAACTTCACATTATGTTCCTTCGCAAGAAAGACGATCCCAAAACGCCTTTTTACACCATTGAGATCAGCATAAACGGAAAAATCCAGCAATGCCGGGGATATGCGAACAATACGCCTTCACGCGGTGGAACGCCAAAACCGCAGGAAATAAAGGACTTTGAAAAACTCTATCAGGCGCACCTTGACGCTGCGGAAACGGAACGGAAAAAAAGCGGGAAACGCAAAAAGGCCAAACGAGCCAAGAAAGCGGCTTAATACAGAACGGAGGAAAACACTATGAGCGAAAACACTATTACCACAGTGCCGACTGGCGAGCTTACGGAGCGGCAGGAGAAGGCGTATCGCCTGCACCAGCAGATTATCGCAAACGAGCGCATCGCGGCTCAGAGTCTTGTCGAGGTCGGGCGCGACCTCAAGACGATGCGCGACGAAAAACTCTACACCGAGATCGGCTGTGAGAACTTCGGAGATTACTGCGAGCAGCGCGCCGGCATTAAGGAACGGCAGGGATACAACTTCGTCGCGGTTTACGAGCGGTTTGGCGAGCGGCTCGCCGAACTGCAGAGCGTCGGCATTACGAAGCTCCTCGAAATTGCAAAACTCGACGAGGATGACGCGGAGGAGATCATCGAAAGCGGCGAGCTTGAGGAAATGAGCGTCCGTGAGCTCAAGGAGAAATGCGAGGAGTACAAAAAACGCTGCGAGCAGCTCACGCTTGAAATAGAGGAGAAACTCGAAGAGGCTGACAGCAACAACGATATTCTCGCGGAAAACGAGCGGCTTAAAAAGGAGCTTCAGCACGCTCAGAGTGCCACCGCAACGGTGGACGCGAATTTTCAGAGGTCCGAGAAGAGCCGCATCGAGGCACAGAACAAAAACCGCGAGCTTGAGGCGCGTATCAAGGAACTTGAGGAAAAACCCGTCGAGGTCGCGGTGCAGAAACCGAGCGACGAAGAAATCAAGAAAATAAAGGACAAGGCTAAGAAGGACGCGGAGAAAGCTGCGAAAGCGGCTTTTGAGGATGAAAAGAAAAAGCTCGCCGACGAACTTTCTGCCTATCGCACCGAGCTTGTAGAACTCGAAGCCGAGAAAAATAAGCTGGCGGAAGAAAATGCGGTTTTGCAGTCGAATGCAAAAAAGCCGCCTCTCGACGACAGCAAGGCAAAAGTGAAATTCTTCCTCGGAGAGGTGCAGAAAGACTTTAATTTCGCGCTGGGCGCGATAGATGAAATCGACTCCGAGGATGAGCGCGAGAAGCTCCGCGCGGGTATGGGCAGGCTCATTGAGCAGATGAAGGCAACGCTTGAATAAGCCGCGAGAATCGCGCCGTGTGAGCGGCTGCGCCCTTTAAAGGGTAATTTCCCTACAAGAGCAAAAGCCGCCCATGGGCGCGAAATTCGAGCGAGATTAGGGGGATATATGCAAAACTTTGAAATCGAGCTTGTGAGGACAAGCACCGTGCAGATTTTTCGCCGCACCTGCCCCAAGACGTCCGGCGTAGGAATGAGCGAGGTTATTTACCTGCTCGACCAAATAGACTTTATGATGATCACAAACGGCATCGGCAGCGTGCGCGCCGATTTCAGCAGGATAAACATTCAGCGCGAGTCCGGGCGTTATGTCTTTGATATTATCGCGGATGACGAGCGGCTGCATATCACAGCAAAGGAGACCGCATAATGACGCTTCGGGAAATCGAAAAAATACAGGCAAAATACGAGAAGAAGCTCGATGAATGGGAAACCAACCATCAGCTGACGGGCGGCGGGAAATTCGCCGTTCGCGACGGGTATAAGGACATAATAGATCTTTGCATTCTCGCCCGGAGCGCGCTTGAAAACAGATGCCTTTCCTGCGAAAGAACGGAGAGAGCAATAAAGGGGCTCATAAATTCATACAAGAACACTCAATTGATATCTCCGTGGAAAGACATCGAACTTCCAAAAATAATCGAGGATATCGACGGGCTTTTATACGCTAAGTACAATTGCGCGAAAGCGGGAGGTGATCCTGAATGAGCGATTGGGATGTAGAAGCCTATAAGAAAAGCGTGTCGGAGTGGATCGAGCGGCAAAAGGCTGACGAGGCGCGGGAAAAGCACATCATCAAACTCCTGCACAATAAGGTCACGGTGCGCGACCTGTCGCTTGACGATATGCAGTCGCAGCTTGACGAAATAATCTGCGCGTGTAATGACATCGAGTATATGATGGACGCCGACCGCGAGGCGCTGCGCGACCTTACGGGAGATTATTCGGGAGAGTTTGAAATGGCGTGCGTGTATCTTGCGGAGGACGCGCAGGCATTCTATGACAGAGTGTTCACAGCTTATGACGAGAACTCGGTATATCAGCATTTCAACGATTTCCTTATTGTCATAGCGAAAGGCACGGACAGGCTCGAGATATACGATGACGGCGTGAATGATTACGGTTATCTGAACTGCAACGAGTGGCAAGAGGACGAGGCAGTCAAAGCGTCGGCGGTGCGGCTGAACAAGTTGACAAAAAAGGCATTGCTGGAGCTTTCGCAAGAGTGCTTCGGAATCGTGCTTGAATGGCTTGAAATAAAAACCGACTACGAGCGGCTGTCAAGTACGATGGATATTCTGCGCGGCTAGACCGGCGCGCTGCTCGCGGAAATACGGAAAATCGAACAGCTGTATGAAAAGGCGGACAAGGCGGGCTGGTATGATTGGAAGCCTGAAGTAAGGGAATTTGACCATATCGTTTCAATGCTGCCGGATACGATGTGGGTCGAGTGAAAGGGGCGGTTTATATGGCGCTTGAAATAGGCTATTGTATCGAATGCAACGAACTGAATTATGCAGCCACTAACGCCAACGGAGTCTTTGAGCGTGCGAATATGTCGTTTAATCACGAAGGTCACAAGCAGATAGTTTTCGGAGAGCCGAAAAATTACCCCGCGCCTATTCGAAATGTTCTTTGTAAGCTGAACGCGGGGTTGCCGATAAGCAACAACGAAATCATTTGTTTTAAGCTGTCAATGCAGCTTGATATGGAGGATTTATATGAACAAAGCAAATAGCGAAATAAGGTCGCTTGCGAAAAAAGCAGGAGTAACGCTTGATGAACTTGCTGAATTTTTGAAAGTTGAACCTGCTGTTTTTGCGAAATGGCTTAGGAAGGGGCTGCCGGCTAATGTAAAGCCTCGTATAATCGAGCGGCTTAAATCGAAACTTGACGAAAGCGAGGCGTGAAAAGGAGTGGATAAAACCAACAAAATAATTCTTGGAGTTGTTTCGTGTTTCTCTGTTCTTATTCTGGCAATCTGGCTAACGGTTGTAACAAATATTGTTGCTGAAATCCGACCTGCTCCCACAGACAATTCCTCGGAAATCTCCGAGTTGAACGCTCAGCTCGCCGAGCTCAGCGCAGAGAACGCAGCGTTGCGAGTCGTTATCGAGCAACTCCGAGCGGAACGATCCCAGCCGGTCAACGAGTCTGAGGCGGTTGCTGAAGAGCGGCAGGAAGCGGCGGCTGTATCAGTAACGCTCTACGATAAACTCGCGCCCGATGAGATAGATATGCTCGAGCGCGTCGTTCAGCACGAGGTCGGGGGACTCTCGGCACAATACCGGGCGTATGTTGTGGAATTGCTTTATAACCGTCTTGTTTCCGACAAATTCCCCGATGATGTTCGAGAAATGCTCTTCCAGCCGTATCAGTTCGGAGGAATTTCGCGGTGGCTTTATACTGTTACGCCCGACGAAACAACAAAGCAAGTTGTCCGAGATGTATTTACAGCCGAAGCCCCGACACACAAGGCGACCGCATATTATAACCCCGATATGTCGAGCGCATCGGCGGTGAGTTGGTTTGAAAATTCGCTGACGTTCTGCTTTGAGGTCAACGAGGTAAGCTGGGGGCGGAACTGGCGAACAAGGTTTTTTGAGGTGTGAAAATGGGAAAAGCAAAGAATTGGACTCCCGAGGAACGCGAATATCTCGTAAATTCTTGGGGAGCGGTATCTATCCCGACGATCGCGGCGCATCTTGGCCGCAGCGTTGACGGCGTAAAAATCAAGGCGCAGCGCTGGAAGCTCGGCAGACATATTCACAGGAGCGTAAAAATGACGCTCAACGAGTTCTGCAAGGCGATAGGCAAAAGCTATTCGCTTGTAAAAACCCGCTGGGTGCGCCTCGGGCTTCCGATATCGTATCAAAAGAGCATTAGCAAAAGATACGCAATGCTCGATATCGACAAGTTTTGGGAGTGGGCCGAGCAGCACAAGGACATCATTCCCTTCAACAACTTTCCCGACGGCACATTCGGGGAAGAACCGAAATGGGCGAAAGCGGCTCGCCGANNGGCTTATGTGTCGCAAACCAAGAGGACGCCGTGGACGAAAGACGAGGACGAGCAGCTCGAGCGGATGCTCAAGGAATACAAATATACATACCACCATCTCAGCGAGCATTTTAACCGAACGGAGGGCGCGATAAAGCGCAGGATATTTGATTTAAAGCTACCGTATCGTCCTCTCAGAGCAAACGACAAGATGTGGAAAGACAGCGAGGTCGAGGAGCTTGTCAAGCTCAGAGCAGCAGGATACAGTTGGGAGAAAATCGGCGAAAAGCTGAATCGTTCCGCGCAGTCGGCGCACGGGAAATACGAGCGGCTCTTAAATCCCGATTATGTAAAGCTGTACAATCAAAAGCAGGTTCTTAGGGATTATTTCCAAAAAGACCAGTGCGCGAATTACAAAAAGGCTCTCGGGTGTACGATAAACGGTACAAACTGCGACTCCTGCCCTTATTTCAAACGCCGCGAGCCCGACGCCGATAAGGAGAGCGGCTGGGTATCAATGCGATATATTCCGCCGGAGCTGTTGGCGGACAACAAAAAGGATGGTGACAACGCTTGAATACCAACCCCAAGAAGAACGCCGAGGGATATCCCGATCCCACGGCTTACGAAGGAACGAAAAATATCATTCGGGAAGAAACAGAGCTTGAAAGGCGTGTAAATACGCTGATTAAAACCTTAAAAAATGTCATTCGTTTGAGCGGCTTTGAAATCATCGGGCGAATCGAGATTAAGGACGTTAAAACGGGAAAGGAGTTCAGATGAACGAAAACAAGAAGGACAATTTAAGAGCGGCGACTCAGATGTTTGCGGCGGCCGCCTCGCTTGGCGCTATTGCTCGCGGACTGTACATCGGGGATCTCGGAGCGGACGACAAAGTCATTTCCGCGCCGGCGAGCACGAACCTCGAGGCTTTTCGGGAGCAGCGCACTCCCCCGAAGCACCGCAAGCTCAAAAAGAACCGCCGCGAGCGGCTCAAGCGTAAAAGCAAGCAGAAAAGGAGGAAAAAGGCGTGATTTACAAGAAAATCGCCAAGCGCATCAAGGAGAGCGGATGCCTCGGTGTATTCGAGGGAGACATAAGCGGAGAAACCCATTCGTGGATATGCGCGTGAAACGGAATATATGACAGCTCGGAGTTGCCGGAAATGAACTTCTCGCAGATTTGCGTAATGTTTGATTTCCCGAAAAAGCTGTCCGACTCTCTGCGTGATTGCAGCGACGGAGCGGAGCGGATACTCGGAAAAGCGTCGGTCGCTCTCGGAACTGCGATTTATGAAGAACCCGCGACGCACAGAACATACATCGGAGATAACGAGGTCAAGGTTTTTATCGCAAAGGAAGCCCCTGAAATCTTTGCTATAATTTCGGTCGCGGACCTTTCCCCGATTGTGGAAACCGATTATACAAGATTTGTACTCACAGGAATTCCTCGCGGAGAAATATTTGTTGTTGTTTACGAGGGAATGCAGATTATTGCCGTGATTTGCCCGATTTCAATGTCGACAACGATCATCGAGATCTGGCGGAACAGCATTTCTAAAATTGACGCTTGCTTTAGCTCCGTCTTGCGGCGCTTTGAAACCAGTGGAGATATAGCACAATATACACTCGACGAGGACGGTGAGGAAGATGCTGAATAACGTCTGCCTGCAGGGAAATATCGGTGGAGACCTTGAACTTAAGGTCTCCTCGAGCGGAATATCCTCCGTAAACTTTCAGATTGCCGTAAAGCGCAACTACAAGGATTCCGAGGGCAAGTACGGAGCGGATTGGATCTCCTGCGTGGCTTTTCGCGGGACGGCGGAATTTATCTGTAAATATTTCCGCAAGGGCGATATGATAGTTATCAACGGCTCCCTTCAGACAAGCGAATACACAAAGGACGGTAAAAAGACCTACCGCACGGAAGTTCGCGTTGACGGCGCTAATTTCGGCGGAGCGAAAAACGGCGGTTCTTCGAGCGAGGTCAAAGAAAACACAGAGGTTCCGCCGGAAGCGGAACAGTCCGACGCAAGCACGGATGACTACCCCTTCTAATTTATTTTTACGGAGGAAATTATGAACAACAAAGAAATCGGAAAAAAGCTGAAGGATCTCCGCGAGGAGATGAAACTTTCGGTCGCACAGGTGGCGTATGCGGTCGATGAAAGCATCGAAGAGGTCGAGCTGTGGGAAAACGGCGAGCTGTCGTGTTACGGCGATGCAAAAAGAAAACTCGAATTTCTGTACAACCACATCAGGCAGCATCTTGAGGGGCTTGAAAAAATCAATGAAGCGAATTATTGTGATTTTTTCAATTACCCGGAATGCGTTTCTGTTCCCGATGATTTCCCCCTTTGGCTGAAAGCCCACGGCTTTTTCTGCGCTCCCGCGTCAATCGGTCATCACAGCAAGCAGCCGGGCGGGCTTTACGCTCATTCGCTCGCGGTTGCAAACGAACTAAAAAAATACACACGCAAGCTCGGCCTGCAGTGGTTCGACAAGGATAGTGCGTGGCGCGTGGGAATGTTTCACGATCTCTGCAAGACGGACGACTATATTCTGAGTTGGTCTGAGGGATCGTGGAGCTGGAACAAAAATCAGACCTTGCACGGCCACGGCGACAAGAGCGTTATAATGCTCCAGCAGCACATCGAGCTCACGGAAGAGGAGGTCGCTTGTATCCGTTACCATATGGGCGCGTTTACCGACAAGTCCGAATGGGAATATTACGGAAATGCAATCGAGCGGTTTCCGAATGTTCTCTATACGCATACGGCGGATATGCACGCCTCGCGCATCTTAGGGGTGTGAGCAACTTGTATTTCCTCGAACGTAAAGAACCGTATACTCTCCCGAACATTCTCGGAAATAAATCCTTTCCCGTGCATACATATCGGTGGAAAGCGATTTTAGCGTGTGAAGAGCGAGAGCCTCTTGAAAAAGAACTGTCGGAGATGAAGGATAAAACAAAGTACAGGATTACATCGAACGATGGGAATGATTGTTGAAACGAGGTGCGAAATGGTTGATAAGAACGAAGCGCTAAAAAACTTAGTGCACTTGAATCGCGGCGATATGCGGAACAGCGACGAGTTCTTTTCCGTATTGGAGTATATTAACGCATCCGAGCCTGCCGTCCACGCAAAATGGAAATTTATCGACGGAGATGAATACACCGAGGACTATAAATGCTCGAATTGTGGGTGCGAAATCACGATTGATATTGAGCTTAACCGAGATGAAAAGCCAAGATATTGCAAGGATTGCGGCGCGAGAATGGACGGTGAAGGCTGTGAATAATTTCGTTTCCGTAAGCCGAGTGCTTGAAAAGATAGACGTTCACATCAATGTTGCGAGTGCAAGGCGAGATTTTCAGACGGTTGCCGCACTTGAGCGGCTGCGCACCGTAATCTTCGAGATGACACCTGCTGACGTCGTGCCTGCTGTTCATGCGAAAGCAGAATCCTCGCGTTGTGAATATTGCGGCGGCAAAGGGCAGTTGGATGAGCGGCTGTATCAGTACACCACTTACACAAAATTATTCTTCGGGAATTTTGGCAAGAAAAAGGTGCTCATAACAGATACAAATTACTGTCCTGCTCATGCCATATGCACTCCCGGCAAAGGACCGAGGAAAAGAGTGGTAGGCGGAAGATCTTATTTTGCTATAAATTTTTGCCCGAACTGCGGTGCTCGAATGGACGGTGATAGCGATGTATAAGCGCAGCGAAATCAAAAGAGTCAGCAAGGAAGAAGCCGCAAAAATAATAGAAATGCGAAAGCCGATTGGAGTTTTCATCTGCGTTGACGGCGACAAATTTATTGGAATCGACAACGAAACAGGCGACGCTTGGACGGAGGAATTTGACACCGAAACCAAATGCCGCCGATGGCTCCGACCATACGTTGCCGAAAAAACCGAATAGGAGGCTGAGATGAACCACATTGAGGACGCGGAGCAAATGGCGCTTATTGAATGGACGGAACTCCAAAAAGGAAAATATCCCGAGTTGCTGATGCTTTTTCATATTCCGAACGGCGGGAAGCGGAACAGGATCGAAGCGGCGCGGTTTAAGAAAATGGGAGTAAAGGCAGGTATCCCCGATCTTTTTCTGCCCGTTCCGCGCGCCGCATATCACGGATTATTCGTTGAAATGAAATCTCTCGACGGCAAGCCGACAAAGGATCAGAAAGAGTGGATAAAAGCTCTTTCCAAGCAAGGATACGCTGTTGAGGTTTGCTATGGATTTGAGCAGGCACAGAAGGTCATTCTTGATTATCTGAAAAAACCTGCGTTTGCAGCGTTTTGTGCCGAAGGCACATAATGCGCGAATTGCAAAGACCGAAAGGAGCTTACATAATGGGGAAGAATAAAAATTTGACCGAGGAAGAACGCGAGATACACCGCAAGGCTACCTCGCTACGCAAACTTACCGACAAGCAGCTCGTCGAGCGGCTCGAAACCGTTAAAAGCGTTCAGGCTATCGCGNNGCCGAGACCGTCGAGCCGCGAAAGTCTGAGCCGGAGATAATCAATCGGACGGCGGAGTTTCTTGACGCGGTAGAAAAAGCCGAGATATTCGGCATCGGGAAAGTAACGCTGAAGAAATTAAACGACTTTGCGAGGGAAAATAAGTACATTTAAGGGGGATGTGGGACAATGACAATTTCGGAATTAAACGATTACTACTTACTTGAGGGCGCTATCAAAGACGGGCGAGAACGGATAGCGAAAATCGAGGCAAAGCTATGCGCCTCACCTGCTTTCGACACCAGCGGAGTACCGAAAAACCCTACCCCGCAGAACCGCGTCGAGGCGACATACATACAGCTCGCGGAGCTCAAAAGCGAGTTGGATAACAGCGTTAAGCAATACGAGGCATTGAAAACCCGTATCGAAAAATATATTGCAGGAATTTCCGACCTTCTGATCCGCCGGATTATGGAAAAGCGTGTGCTTCAGCATAAGGCTTGGAGTGTCATCGCGGACGAGCTGGGCGGCGGGAACACCCGTGACTCGGTGAAAAAAATGTATTATCGATATATTTCCGATAATTCCGAAAGCTGATTTGTCCCTTATGTCCCCCATGTCACGTCCGTAACGTGATAAAATAAAGGTACAATCAATCGCAATATGCTCCTCAATATCCCCGCTTCGCCCAAAGCGCGGAAATATGAGGAGGCTTTATGCAAAACAAACCGCAAATCGAAGCCGTCGAGATGCCGCCTGTCAAGAATTTCCTCACAGACGAGCAGCGCGACGGCTCGGAGCTGTGCGCGGAAGATGTTTTTCGTGAAACCGCAGCGTGGCTCAAATCAAAAGGCTGCGACAACGCCGTATCAAAGCAGATGCTTGAACAATACTCTATGTCGGTGGCTCGCTGGATACATCTGGAGCGGCTCATCAGCAAGTACGGCTATATCGCAAAGCACCCGACGACCGGCGCGCCTATGCAGTCGCCGTATGTCACAATGGCGCAGATGTATATGAAGCAGGTCATAGCGATCCGCGCCGAAATCAATCTCTGCTTGAAAGAAGCAAGACCCGTAAAAACTACTTCCGTCCGGGAGGTGGTTTACGGTGAGTGACGAAAAGAACCTGCAGTACTACCTCGCAGACGTTTCCGAGCTTGTCCCCTACGCCCGGAACGCGAGGACGCACTCTCCCGCGCAAATCGCGCAGATCGCCGCGTCAATAAAAGAATTCGGCTTTTTAGCGCCGATAGTAATATCGGGCGACAACACGATACTCTGCGGACACGGACGCTTTTACGCCGCGCAGAAGCTCGGACTTGCAAAGATACCCTGCGTAAAGGAGGAGCATCTCACTGAGGCGCAGAAACGCGCGTACATTATCGCCGATAATAAGCTGTCGCTCAATGCCGGATGGGATGACGAGCTTCTCGCGGTTGAACTCTCCGACCTTCAGGGAGAGGGCTTTGACCTGCCGCTGCTCGGATTTGATGACAAGGAACTTTCCGACCTTTTCAAGAGTGAGAAAACCGACGTCGAAGATGATAACTTTGATTTGTCGGCGGCGCTGGAGAAAGCCGCCTTTGTCGAGCGCGGGGATATATGGACGGTCGGCAGACACCGCTTGATGTGCGGCGACGCAACGAGCGCCGCCGACGTTGCCGCGCTGATGAGCGGCAAGAAAGCGAACCTGCTCCTGACCGACCCGCCCTATGGCGTTTCTTTCAAGTCCTCGAGCGGACTCACGATTCAGAACGACAGCATAAAGGACGAGGATTTTTATAATTTCCTCAAATCGGCGTTCTGCGCTGCCGTGAGCGTTCTCGAAAAAGGCGGAGCGGCTTATGTGTTCCATGCCGATACCGAGGGATTGAACTTTCGCCGGGCGTTCTCGGACGCGGGCTTTCACCTCGCGGGCTGCTGCATTTGGGTAAAAGACAGCCTCGTTCTCGGCCGCAGCGACTACCAATGGCAGCACGAACCTATTCTTTACGGCTTTTTGCAGAACGGAAAACATTCGTGGTATTCAGATCGCAAGCAGACCACCATCTGGAACTTCGCAAAGCCGAAAAAGAACGCAAATCACCCGACTTCAAAGCCGCTTGACCTGCTCTCCTATCCGATACAGAACAGCACTCGCGAGAACGCTGTTGTACTTGATACATTCGGCGGGAGCGGCTCGACGCTTATGGCTTGCGAAAAAACAAATCGCATCTGCTATACGATGGAGCTCGACGAGAAATATGCGTCGGTCATCCTGCGGCGCTATGTCGACGACGGCGGCGATCCCGAAAGTGTATTTGTAGAGAGAAACGGCGAGCGGCTGGCATACTCCGCGCTTGTAAAGGCGGTGGAGCATGAGTGAGTTAACGCTGGGGAGCTTATTTGACGGCTCGGGCGGTTTTCCGCTTGAGGGAATGCTCGCGGGAATAAAGCCGCTGTGGGCGTCGGAGATCGAGCCTTTTCCGATTCGGGTTACTACCAAACGCATACCTCAAATGCGGCACTTGGGCGATATTTCGCGGATAAACGGCGCAGATATCCCGCCTGTCGATATTATCACTTTCGGCAGCCCGTGTCAGGATATGAGCATTGCGGGACGCCGAAGCGGATTAGACGGCGCTCGGTCGAGCTTGTTCTACGAAGCAATCAGAATCGTAAAGGAAATGCGAGGTGCGACAAATGGCAAAAATCCGAGATATATCGTGTGGGAGAACGTCCTCGGGGCGTTCTCCTCGTGCAAAGGAGAAGATTTCCGAGCAGTCCTCGAAACGGTCTGCAGAGTCAAGGACGAGGGGCTTTCAATTCCTCGATTTGAGAAATGGAAGCAAGCCGGAGAGATCGTGGGAGATAATTTTTCCGTCGCTTGGCGAGTCCTCGACGCGGAGTATTGGGGAGTCCCCCAGCGTCGTAAGAGAATCTTTCTTGTCGCAGATTTTGCAGACAGATGTGCCGGAAACATATTATTTGAGTCCGAAAGCGTGTTGCGGTATTCTTCGGAGAGCAAAAGCGAGGGGCAAGGAACTGCCGAAACTGCTGAAAATTGCTCTGGAGCGGCAGGCTGGCGCGGAATAATAAAGGCGGCCGGCTTTTGCACAGAACACTCTGCGAAGGCTCGGTCTATCGGTTACGAGGAAGAAAGGTCTCCGACGCTCCGCGCCGGAACTGTCCCCGCTGCAGTTTACGAGAATCATTCGCAGGATACAAGATACACCGAGCTCGGGAACGTCGCGCCGACGGTATCCTCGACTTATGGGATGGGCGGCAACAATCAGCCTTTTGTCGTCGAGAACCTGAAAAATTACGATGTTCGCTTTACATCGGAGAAGTCGAAAGTGGTGCGGAACAGAGTGTACGAGACCGAAACGAGCAGAACGCTTGACACAAGCGGCAATCCTCCCGACCGAAATCACGGCGGAGTCGCGGTCGTCTGCGTTGATCAGGGCGGCGGAAAATCCTCGTGCAATGTGTATGAGGAACGCTCTCCCACCCTCACCTGCACTCACGCCGGAGAACCTGTTGTTGCGCTGCAAGGCTCGATGATAGGCAGGAAGGACGAGAACGGCCCGCAAGGAAGCGGCATAAACGAGGACGTGTCTTTCACTTTGAACGCGACGGACAAGCACGCCGTAGCTTACGGGATAGACCGAGCGGCTTTTAATCAAGGGCGGAACGCTTTGTATAATTTCGCGGTTGAGGAAGAAGTGCAACCGACAATGGTAGCGAAAGGCGC
>DILZ01000001.1:0-1744 GCA_002425305.1 Ruminococcaceae bacterium UBA5579 | reverse complement strand
ACCTCGAGCCACGCCTCGTTCTTTACACGCTCCCACACCGACCTTGCCGATCCCCTTGTTGCTACCGATTACAAGGACCCGCCTATTGTGAATATGGATTATATCGTTCGTCGGCTGACTCCGACCGAGTGCGCCCGGCTGCAGGGTTTCCCGGATTGGTGGTGTGCCGAGCTGGACACGGATGAGCCGACCGAAGCGGATATCGAGTATTGGGCGGAGGTCTTTGAAACACACAGGATCATCGCGGGCATATCCGAAAAGCCGAAAACCCGCAGTCAAATCGTTAAATGGCTGAAAAAGCCGCACTCGGACAGCGCGGAATACAAGATGTGGGGGAACGGAGTCGCGCTTCCCTGCGTTTATTATATCCTTGCGGCAATACAATGCACAAATTCGAGCGGCTGATTTGTCACATTCGGAGAATGTCAAGTATTTTGTAAAAACCGCTTGATATACCGTGCAAAAAGAGGTAATATGTGCGTACAACAAAAAGCACAAGCCAAAAGGAGGAATCATTATGGCAACATTTTATCTCGACTACGGTGTTCAGGGCGCGGACAGAAAGCGCCTCGTCAAAGCAATATCCGAATTCACCGGCGCGGATTCGCGCTACTTGGGAGCTCCGACCTTCGCCTACTCGGTGGATTACTTCACGATTGACAAGAGCGGCGTTGTATCGTTCGATGACCGCGCAGACAGCGAGGAGATCGAGGGACTTATCGAGGCGCTTGCCGAGCAGGGTTTTGTATCGCTGGTTTCCGACCTCGGCGCAGAGAGCGACGAGGACGCGCAGGAAAGCGAGAGCGGCGAAGGAGCGGACAACTCCCCCGCCGAAGATGAAACCGCGCAGAGCGCGCCCGGTTTGGGGCTTACAATCGAAATGCCGCTTGACAAGGTCGACGTGGACAACCTCAGAAAGCTTGTCGCGGCGAAAAACACGCTGATAAAGAACGCCCTCGGAGCCTCGGAACTGCCCATCGAAATAAAAGACGAGAAAGTTGTGTTCCCGTGGTTCGACGCGCCGAGGGAATCGGATACGGCGAAAGCATATATCCGCTTTATCGAAAAGCTCTGCGAATTCAGCAAGGCGCACAAGATCACCGCAAAGGAAAAGCCTGCCGAAAACGAAAAATATGCTTTCCGCTGCTTCCTTCTGCGCCTCGGCTTTATCGGCGACGAATACAAGTACGACAGAAAAGTCCTGCTCGAATGGCTTCCGGGCAACGCGGCGTTCAAGAGCGGCACGCCGACCGAGACGGTCAAGACGATATGCTACGGCAAGGAAGAAATCTGGAGCAGCCGCAGAAAAGCCGAGAAATATTTCCTTGAGGCGATGAACGGCTCCGAGGGCAGCGAGCACGAACGCTACTCCCGCATTTACGAGCAGCTCAAAGCCGGACAATCGGTCTGCACCGACAACAACTGAAAGGAGTGTCGTAATGAGATACCCGAATAAAGAAACCGTCGAGCGGCTCCGCAGNNAGTCAGACTTGTAAAGATGGACGACGTTCAAGCGCCGCCGATTGGTACGCTCGGAACGGTTCTCGGCGTCGATGATATCGGCTCGATAATGGTGCGTTGGGATACCGGGAGCGGCTTGTCTGTAGCTTACGGCGAGGACATTGCCGAGCGGCTTGAATAACCGCGCAGGGCCGTATAAGATACACAATATACTGCTTGTATAATTGTGTAGCATTTTTACAAAAACCGCTTGATATATCCTCCGAAAAGAGTTAATATACAC
>DILZ01000007.1:6178-8638 GCA_002425305.1 Ruminococcaceae bacterium UBA5579 | reverse complement strand
AGTCCAATGGGCTGCAGAGCGTTCCTTTCGCCGTGGTTCGAGCGCGGCGGTATGGAGCCCGCCGACGAGGACGACAAGCCGGTCTTTATCGGACGCTTCAATATCGGCGCGGTGTCGCTGCATTTGCCGATGATTTACGCGAAGTCCGTGCAGGAGGGCAAAGATTTCTTTGAGGTTCTGGATTATTACCTCAATCTTATCAGAAAGATACATTGCAAGACCTATGATTATCTCGGCGAGATGAAAGCCTCGACCAATCCGCTTGCGTACTGTGAGGGCGGCTTCCTCGGCGGACATCTCGGCATATACGACAAGATAAAGCCGCTGCTCAAGGCGGCTGTCCTCGTCGGCGGGCTCCATACCGCTGCGCTCGAACCACGGCGAAAGGAACGCTCTGCAGCCCATTGGACTGATTATTCTGCCGTATTTCTTATACATAGATGCGACATAGCCGTCGCCGGTGAGCGAAAGCCAATCGGGATACATAGCCTTCTGAGAGCACTCTATCCCCGCCTCGAACACGTCCTCCAACTCGCCGCCCGGACCGTGGAGGTTTTCGTCGTACAGGAACACTATTTTCGGGAACAGAACGGGCTTCTTGCAGGTTTTCTTGCCCTGACCGTTCTTGCGGACTTCAAGCATTATCTTGCAAGCCATTTTCGCGAATTTTCCGCGTCCCACGCCCGCCGTCATCGTGATGAACGGATAATCACCGCGTGAGGAGCTTACGGAATTGAACTTGTACTCCCAACCCTGGAAGCCCTGACGGAAGTCCGTTTCAATGTCCTTCATCGCCTCGCGGTCCGCTATCTCGTCGGTCACGCCGAGGCTCTTGTAGCGCTCGAACTGCTTGTCGTAGGATTTTTGCGCGTAAGGCTCCAGCAGTTCGTCAACGCTCGCCACCGTAAAACCGCCGTACTGCTGCGAAGCCGCCGCAAGCGTCACGTCGCCGATAACGTCGAAAGCCACGGCGAGGGTTTTCGGCTCGTTGTACCAAAGGTTTCCCATCTCAAAGCCGCCCTCCATAACGCTCTTCATATCGAACAGGCAGCAGTTCATCGTATCGCGCCGAGCGCTCATATCGTGAACATATATGTAGCCGTCACGACAAGCCTGAAGCTCCTCGGCGGTCATAAAAAACTTCTGATACAGCGATTTATTAAGCTCGTTGAAGATAAGAGAACGCTTTGTTGAAACCAACGCGGAATCGGAATTGGAGTTCTCCTTGTCGCCGATATACATAATGGACTGCGACTTTACATAAACCTCGTCGAGCATATGCACAAAATCCTGCTTATAGTTGCGGTAGTCCTTATAGCTCTTCGCCACAGCGGGATTTGTGGCTTCCAGCGCGCTTTCCACAATATTGTGCATCTGCGCAATGGAAATTTCTTCCTTATTGTCCTTTTCTCCGACAGACATCGCCTTATCTGTGACAAATTTGCAGATAAAGCCCAGCTCCTCGGACGTGAAATTATACATCACCCGCGCAGCCGATTTGTTCACCGCGTTTACGACCTTCTGAACGTCAAAATCCTCCAAAGTATTGTCTTTCTTAACTATCCTTACCATTATGTCGCCATTCCCCTTTACGTTTTTCCGACCCGGCATATTGTATACACTGCATTTATTAAACTTTTTTCCCCGCCGTGAGCGGGGAAAAGCCGATTAAAATGCGTTTGATTTACAACAGCTTGTGCTTACTTTTATATTATACCACATTCTGTTGTTTAATTCAAGGGGTTTTTGAAGGATATTTATTTGTCAGAATGAACAAAAATACGAGTTAAATTGCTTTACATCCGAGTTCTAAGGTAATTGTCAATTTCTTCCATAAATATTTTTCCGTAGCGTTCGGCTTTCCGTGCTCCCACGCCTGCCACCGCGAGAAATTCCTGATGATCTTTCGGAAGAATAGCGCACATACTCCACAGCGCCGAATCCGCAAAAACGACATACGGCGGCACTCCGAGGGCACTTGCCAGGTTTTTCCGAAGCTCGCGCAGACGCTCGAACAGCTCCGGGTTTTGATGCTGAGCGTCCGCCCGGATAATTGCCTTTTTTGGCTGTACCGACGCTTTTTTTATGTCACGCTTGCTCATTCGCATAACAAGACGCTTCCCTGACTTAATAAACACGTCCGCTTTCGGCAAAAGAACGCACACGCGTCTGTCGTTGTCGGTAGTAAAGTATCCCTCCGCTTCAAGGAACTCCATTATATCACGCACCCGCGAACGGTCGTCGCCGCGCATTATGCCGTAAGTGGACAACGACGTTAAGCCCCACTCCTCCAGCTTCTTATCCGCGCTGCCTGTAAGTATCATACCCACCCTTGCCTTCCCGAGCGGAAACCCGCGCTGCTTTAAGCGGAAAATGCAGGAAAGTATCTTCTGTGCCTCGACAGTAACGTCTACTTGCTCGAAATCGCCCAAACAATTCCCGCAGTTCCCGCATGCCGTC
>DILZ01000007.1:5283-6100 GCA_002425305.1 Ruminococcaceae bacterium UBA5579 | reverse complement strand
GCGGCTGCATCAACGTCCGTGTTAACGCAGTCGCCGTTCATTTGCTCACCGAAGTAATCAAGAATAAATCTCCGCAGACAGACGCGCGTTTTCGCGTAGCTCTCCATTTTGCGAAGCCGCTTGAAGTCGCGCTTGATAAGCTCCGCGCGTTCCTCCTGCGGCATATTCTCGTCCTCGTGACCCGCGTTTATCATAAACTCCGCCAGCTTCACGTCGTCATAGCCGTAGAACATAACGCACCGCGCCGGCTCCCCGTCACGCCCCGCTCTGCCCGCCTCCTGATAGTAGCTCTCGATATCCTTTGGCATATTGTAGTGCAGCACAAGCGACACATTGGACTTGTCAATGCCCATTCCGAACGCGTTTGTGGCGACTATCACCTCCAGGCGGTCATACAGGAAATCGTTCTGAACAGCGGCGCGTTCCTCCTTCGGCATACCCGCGTGGTACGCTCCCGCAGAGATACCGTTGCGTTCAAGAAGAGCGGCGACCTTTTCAACGTTTTTTCTTGTGGAGCAGTACACTATTGCGCTCCCGGAACGCTCACGCATAATGTCCAGCAGCTCAATGTCCTTAGAGGACGGTTGCCGCACCTCAAAGTACAGATTGGGGCGGTCGAAGCCTGTAGTGAGCGAGANNCAGCTCGCGCAGCCCGAGAAGCTGTATTATATCGCTTTTTACAACGTCCGTAGCGGTCGCCGTGAACGCCGCAACGACAGGGCGGTTTTGCAAACCTTCCACAAAATCGCGTATTTTCAGATACGACGGACGGAAATCCTGTCCCCAATGCGACACACAATGCGCCTCGTCCACCGCA
>DILZ01000007.1:4829-5261 GCA_002425305.1 Ruminococcaceae bacterium UBA5579 | reverse complement strand
CTCCGTTTCAAGCCGTTCCGGAGCTATGTAAAGCAGCTTCAACCTGCCCTGCTCCGCCATTTGACACACCGCGAAATACTCCTGTGTGGAAATGGTGCTGTTGATACACGCGGCTTCTATGCCGTTCTCAACGAGCGAGTTTACTTGATCCTGCATAAGCGAGATAAGCGGCGAGATCACGATCGTCGTGCCGCTCATCATCAGCGCGGGAACCTGATAGCACACGGATTTCCCCGCGCCCGTCGGCATTACTCCGAGGCAGTCGCCGCCCANNGGTCTACGAGCTGCTCCTGTCCGCCTCGGAACGCTCTGTGTCCGAAATATTTTTGCAGAACCTCTGTTTTTGTCATTTAATACTCACCTTACAATAAATCTTTTTTACGCGTTTATCCCCGCCTGCGGCGGAGATGCAGCTTGTAGAAAAAGTCTTTT
>DILZ01000007.1:503-4791 GCA_002425305.1 Ruminococcaceae bacterium UBA5579 | reverse complement strand
AACCGTGGGTTTATATACGGACTGTATCCCCGCTTGCGACGAGGATGGTTTCGTCAATTCGATGTTTTATCAACCGCAGTCCCAAGTGTAAAGGACGTTGGAGAAATCGCGCTTTGCCAAATCCTCCGGAGTGATAAAGAAATTCGCAACGCCCATATCGCCCCAGCACACCTGATTTTCCCAGCCCTCGCCGCCGCTGTCGCTGTCGGATTGGAACAGCAGAACCGTATGACCTCTAAACTCGTCTTTATATCCGCGCGGATCATCTTGTGTAAAGAACGGATAGCCGCCCATACGCGTACCTCCGTCAACGCAGGTGTCAAAAATCTCGTCAGCCAGATCGGTGTCGGCGTTCATAAGTTCGAAAACGCTCTTGAAATCCCCGCCGAAAAGCTCACCGTACGCTTTGACGATCGCCTTTTCACCGCGAAAGTCATTTGCGGTAACGGACATCTTTTCAAGCGGCTCGGCAGTCAGCAGAAACTCGCCCGTAAACGGGAAAAGGTCTCCAAGATCATCATCGATTTCGATCTCGGGAACGCTGTCGATAAGCACCGAAGTATCGGTTATGACATTCTCGTGATAGATTATGCGGTAAAAGTTTTGATTGCGGAGATCGTCAAAATCCGCTCCGTAAATATCATCGGGAAATGCAAAAAATTGCAGTATCCCCTCCGTCGGAAAGCCCTCGAGCTTAGGCAGAGAACCGAAATTCAGCTGAGCCAAAAGA
Source organism: Ruminococcaceae bacterium UBA5579 (assembly GCA_002425305.1). Classification (GTDB taxonomy): domain Bacteria; phylum Bacillota; class Clostridia; order Oscillospirales; family Ruminococcaceae; genus CAG-115. The sequence goes on along the minus strand of DILZ01000007.1, from coordinate 4,061 downwards.
CGCAGCGGCTCACCCGCAAACTCACCTTCGCGGACAGTCGGGTACTCCATATTTTTCGGAAAGTACGGAACGCCGCCCATTTTGCTGTCGAATACGGTCGTTTCGCCGCGCGACAGCTTAAAACGAACGGTTTCTGCGGACGGTATCATCTCATCGACCCTCGCAAGTATCTTATCCATTTTTTCCTGTGTTCCCATTTTATACTCCTTAATAAAGGCTTTTGCGGTTATAGTCGGTTATATCGCCGATCTTTTCAAACAGCTCACGGACGTTCGTTTCCTTGTTTCGGAGCTTCATAAGCTCCGCGTCTGAAGCGCCCACAAACTCCACAAAATCAACGTGACCGTTCGGCGTATCAATGCTCTGCACTAACGTATCGGGAACGGTGATAAAGCCCGTCAGCGCGGACGCGTGTCGTGCGTCTATGCCGTTTTTCTGCCCTGTATAAATATACTCCCACGCGTCGAACAGCTCGCCGCTGTTAAAAGTTATTTTCGCTATCTTCTGGAGATTGCTCCAGATGCAGTTTATCTCTGCCTCCTCGTTCTCGTAGCAGCCCTTTTTGAGCCGCATTGTGAACTCCATACCGTAGCCGCTCCACTCGGGGTCTTCCGATTCCTTTTCGTACAGCTCCGACAGCCCGTAGGTCACAAAATGCCAATAGTCGCCGCCGTCGTACACGCTGATACCGTCAAGCGGATCGGGTCCGCCCAATCTCCACGGGACAAGCGTTCCGAAGTGCATTGGGTCATCCTGCCCGGGGTACACCTTTAAAAACGCCTCGTCTATAGCTTTCCAGCCGTCCATTACAACTTCTTCGTCCGCCATAATATAAACACCTTTCCAATAATTATTTGATTTAGCTCTCTGCCCCGCTGCGCGGGGCAGAGAGCCAAATAAAGTTCATTTTTAGAGATGATCTTGAAATATTTGGTAAAAAATATATTTTCACAACCCGTTCCACATAAACACATCAAGGTCTACCGTATTATCGTCGCGGACTGTGATTCCATCAGCACGCAGCAAATCCGCCTGAACGTTGATCCCGCCGAATACGAACGCAGGCGAAAGCCCACCAAAGCGGTTCACAACGCGAAAGCACGGGATATTCGCAGGGTCGGGATTTGCGTGCAGCGCATAACCCACGACCCGCGACCACTTAGCGTTCCCCGCAAGCCTCGCTATTTGCCCGTAAGTAGCAACCTTCCCTTTTGGAATTTGCCGAACAACATCATATATCAATTCAAACGTACTCTTCTTCTCCAACTCTAAGCCCTCCTTTAGAGGTAAGAAGTTAGAAGTAAGAGGTAAGAATACCACACCTCTAACTTCTTACCTCTAACTCATACCTCTCTTTTATTGTCGGTGTAAAGGATGCGCCGGAAATCGCTGTCGCGCGTGTCCATATCGCCGAGATAGCAGCGCTCGTGCTCCGGTACGGCTTCATATGCCTCACGGAGCTTGTTTTTGTAGAACTCCGTGGGTTCTACAAGATACGCGTGGTATGCGTTTATTGCGGCGGCGTGAGCGTCGGGTTTTCCTTGTACACGAACGCTCTTGTTCTCCAGCTCCGCGAGCTTGTTCTTGACGGAAACGCCGCCCTCGACCCTGACCTCGGCAACACCCAAGTCACCGAGATAAACGCGTTCGGAGCTTTTGGGCTTGACAGCGAGAACTCCCTCCTTAAACATACGGGATATGTCGTCAAAACCGAAATACCCCTCCAGCTCGTCCACGGAAAATGTGCCGTCCTTGTAGCAGTACATCTCCGTGAGCGTCAACTTGCCGCTGTCCCGCAGGAAGATATGCGCGTTGTTGCCCTCAAGCGGGTCGTAGCCGAACTTCCTGTCCTCCAGCTTGAACGGTGTGGGGCTTGCGGTAAAACCAACGTGGTATTCCTTCCACTTTGCTTGCTCGCGCGGAGTGGTTTTATAGATATTCGCCATTTCGGGGTTCATCGTTTTCACCGTGTCAACAATGTGTGCGTAAAAGCTATTCTCATCGAAGTTCCACTTCGCCGAAACGATCTCTATTCCACACAGCTCAAACACCGATATCGCAGAGCCGTCGGGTACGGAATACATAAGCTTTTTCGACGCGATTTTTTGCGGAACGCAATCTAAGTCTATCTTATCCCAAATGCTGACCGTGCCGTCCTCGTAGACCGCCATACTGTGCCAAAAATAGCTGCCGTTTTTTATAATTGCGGGGATCGTTACGCCCTCTATTCTTTGTTGTCTGTATACCTTGCCCATTGCTCCTCCTTTTTTCCTTACTACAAAATGTTCCTGCAACAAATTACATTTTATTGCTTTATAAATTCCCATTTTACAGAATGTTCACAATGAAAATGCAGCTTTGAAAATGCGTCTAAGGCTGTTATTGTGCCGTTATATTTGAAAGTGACAATATTTATGTTATCTTTATCAATGTGTTCAATTTCAAAATCCCACGATCCGTTATGATCAAGCGTTTTAATGTAGGTCAGAGTTATTTCGTGCAGATCACTTTCATCGGGAGCATATATTATAATTCTCGCACATTCATAGTCGTTTGGATTTTTAGCGTGAGCTTTTCCCAGATATTCCAACTGCGTATATTCCCATTTTTTCAATTGTTTCAACCCTCCTCGAAATTCCGATTTACCCCGCAAAAAAAAAAACAATGAAAAAGGCAGCGCAAAAACGCTGCCTCCATTATCAACCCGTTTTCTTAACGGGTTTTTTGATCGGCTTTGCAACAGACCCGGCTTTTCCCTTGTCGCGCACGATAAGGGGCTCTGCTACCCCGTTTACGCAGTCGACCGTAACAGTTATCTTTACAATAGTGGGGTCGCTGGGTGCGGTGAACATAATATTGCGCAGTGTATCTTCAACGATAGAACGCAAGCCGCGCGCACCTGTTTTTGATTCGATAGCTTTTTTAGCAATCTCGCGCAAAGCGTCATTTTCAAACTCCAGCTCGATGTCGTCCGCCTTGAACAGCACCTTATACTGCTTGATAAGCGCGTTTTTCGGCTCGTCGAGTATACGCACGANNGAGCCTCAAGCGGCGTTACTATCGGCAAGCGTCCGATAAGCTCGGGGATAATGCCGAACTTCACAAGGTCCTGCGACGATACCTGCTTTAACATATCCGCGCTTTCCTTGTCCTTAGGCGACTTCACGTCAGCGCCAAAGCCCATAGCGGAGCTTGAAACACGCTGCGCTATCATCTTCTCGATACCCTCAAACGCGCCGCCGCAAATGAACAGTATGTTCTTTGTGTTCACCTGCATAAACTCCTGATGCGGGTGCTTTCTTCCGCCCTGCGGCGGAACGTTTGACACCGTTCNNGCTGAACGCCCTCGCCGCTTACGTCGCGCGTAATGGAGGTGTTCTCGCTGCGTCTGGATATTTTATCTATTTCGTCAATGTATATGATACCGCGCTCCGCAGCCTCAATATCGTAATCCGCTGCCTGAACCAATCTAAGCAGCACGTTTTCAACGTCCTCGCCGACATAGCCCGCCTGTGTGAGCGTCGTAGCGTCCGCGATAGCGAACGGAACGTTCAGCAG
>DILZ01000007.1:0-494 GCA_002425305.1 Ruminococcaceae bacterium UBA5579 | reverse complement strand
TTTTACCGACGCCGGTAGGTCCCAAAAGCAGCACGTTCGATTTCTGAAGCTCTACCTCATCGATCTCGTCCTTGTTCAGGAACGTGCGCTTATAGTGGTTGTAAACGGAAATGGAAAGCACCTTTTTAGCTTCTTCCTGCCCGATTATATACTCGTCAAGATACTCCTTGATCTCCTCGGGCGTCATCAGCTCGTCGGGATCGCTCAAAAACGATGAAGAATTCCTAACGTGCGGTGCTTTAGTGGGCTTTACGGGGCGGATATCACCGCTTTCAAGCAGCATATTATATGACGTTAAAATGCAGTCGCTGCATATCACAGCGCTCTGCCCCACGCCTCCATACAGAAGCCGCGCCACCTGATTTTCATTTTTTCCGCAAAATGAACAAACCATCTTATTTTGCTCCTTCAAAACTACTTTTTCTCCTCGCGGCTGTCAAAAACCTTATCTATCAAACCATACTGCAGCGCTTCCTCGGCGCTCATAAAATTAT
>DILZ01000075.1:4301-6803 GCA_002425305.1 Ruminococcaceae bacterium UBA5579 | reverse complement strand
GAGCTTTCGCGAGCCTTTGCCATAGCCGCGCTGCGCAGCTTTATCGCCGTGAACGCGTCCTCAAGCGAGAGCATTCCCGATGCGTACATCGCGGCGTATTCTCCTAAAGAGTGTCCCGCGACAGCGTCGTTGTCAACGCCCTCCTCACGGACTGCGGTAAGCGCGAGCAGCGAGGTCGTGAATATAGCGGGCTGCGACAGCCGTGTTTGAGCAAGCTCTTCCGGAGTGCTGTCAGTCAGCTTTTTAAGCAGGTCGAAGCCCATAATGTCCGAGCCGCACTCAAGTATCCGCGTGCACGCGGGATATTTTGCGGCAAGCTCCGCCCCCATTCCAGGATACTGCGAGCCTTGCCCCGAAAATAAAAATACCGTTTTCATAAAGTTGTACCTCCTGTTTTTTAATGCAAGCTCCGCGTTACGAACTCAATTCTGCGGTCGTTTGCAAGGCTTGCTGCAATTCCGATAAAACATCAATTGGATAAAATTTGCATGAGTTTCCAAAAAGTGGTTGACAAATCCTTAAAAATAAGTTAAAATATATATTGGTATATTTTGAGATCGGTAAAAACGGTCTTGACGACCGTGGGAAAAATCCCCACGTTCTATTATACAATATTCAGAAAATAAAATCAAGGAGTTTTTTAATGAACGGTATAGAGATTTTGGGTACCGGCAGCTTTGTTCCCGATTTTATCGCGGATAACGACAAGTTTTCGGAGTTTTTGGACACTTCTGATGAATGGATATTCCCCCGAACGGGAATAAAGCAGCGGCATATCGCGACGGATATCCCGAACTATTATATGGGGGCGCAGGCAGCGAAAAACGCTCTCCGGGACGCGGATTTCGATCCCGAGGCGGTCGATTGTATAATAGTTTCAACGTGTTCGCCCGATTTCTATTATCCCGCGATGAGCTGCCTTATCCAAAAGCTGATAGGCGCGAAGAACGCCGCTTGCTTTGATGTGAACAGTGCCTGCACCGGCTTTATCACATCGCTTGATATCGCGCACAGCTATCTTTCCGCAGGGAAATACGATAACGTGCTGATCATATCCAGCGAAAAGCTCTCGCAGCAGGTAGACTACACCGACCGCGCGTCCTGTATACTTTTCGGTGATGCGGCGGGCGCGGTGCTGTTGAAAAGCGGCGAAAAGCCGTTCTACTTGTTTCTGGGAGCGGACGGCGACGAGTTTGAGGCTCTTTACTGTAAGGCAAATTACAGTGCGAACTGTCCGTGGTACGGCGATATAGACAAGTTCTACGAAAACCGCTTTGATACGGAGCATAAGCGCAGCTTCCTCGTTCAGGACGGCAAGGCGGTCTACAAATTCGCGGTGAACGCAATGGCGAACGCCGTTAAGAACGCCATAAACGGTCATTACGATGTGTCGGAGCTGGATCTGGTGATACCTCATCAGGCAAATCTCCGCATAATCGAAAAGGCGACGGAGCTGTTGGGTATCTCGTCCGATAAGGTCTATACCAACATAGAGCATATGGGCAACGTTTCAAGCGCGTGTATTCCCATTTGCGTAAACGAGCTGAAAAAGGCGGGGCGTTTGAAACCGGGTATGAAGATATGCTTTGTCGGTTTCGGCGCGGGGCTTACATACGGCGCGGCAGTAATAGAAGTATAAGTGTGGCAGTATCTGCCAATATTAGGTATTAATAAAGTAAATTATCCGAAAGGAAAAGGTAAATATGAGTAAAACGGCAATAATAACCGGCTCCGCAAGAGGTATAGGCGCGGCTATCGCTCTGCGGCTTGCAAAGGACGGGTTTGACATCGCGCTGAACGACGTAAGCGAGAAGAGCTTTGAGAACAACGATATTATGGAGCGGATAACCGCGCTTGGGGTCAAGTGCGAAAAGTACATCGCGGACGTTTCCGACCACGAGCAATGCGCCGAGCTTGCAAAGAAGGTAAAGGCTGATTTCGGCAGCATAGACGTTCTTGTGAACAACGCGGGCATAACTCGCGACGGACTTCTTCTGCGAATGAGCGAGGAAAACTACGATGACGTTATACGGATAAATCAAAAATCCGTGTTTAATATGACAAAGCACGTCGGTGCGGTGATGTTAAGGCAGAAGAGCGGGCGGATAGTCAATCTCGCTTCCGTGGCGGGTCTTTACGGCAACCTCGGTCAGATGAACTATTCGGCGAGCAAGGGCGCTGTCATTTCAATGACAAAAACGTCCGCAAAGGAGCTGGGCTCACGCGGGATAACCGTAAACGCGGTCGCTCCCGGATTTATCAAAACGCCTATGACGGATAAGCTCACGGAGGAGCAGCGCAACGCTATGCTCGCGCAGATAGCTATGAACCGCTACGGCGAACCGGAGGAGGTCGCAAGTGTCGTGGCTTTCCTATGCAGCGACGACGCGAGCTATGTCACCGGTCAGGTGATTGAGATAAGCGGCGGGCTTTCTATGTAGTTGTTAGTTTGCAGTTGTTAGTTGTTTAGTTACGGCGGCGTGTAAAATTTGCGAAAGCGAG
>DILZ01000075.1:2804-4262 GCA_002425305.1 Ruminococcaceae bacterium UBA5579 | reverse complement strand
CGGTTCGCAAATTTTTAATTTAAATAAGGAGACTTTATGGGACAAAGCAGAAGAGTGGTAATAACGGGAATGGGGTGTGTTACGCCCTGCGGAAATTCGCCCGAGGAGCTTTGGGCGAGCCTGTTGGCGGGAAAGCACGGGTTCGAGCTTGAAAATTGGTTTCCCGATGAGCCCGAAACGATGGGCGTTGTGTCAAGGGTAAAAAACTTCGATCCGACGCTGCTGTTCGATAAAAAAGAGATCCGAAGAAATGACATTATCGTGCAGTACGCGGTGTATTGTGCGGATCAGGCTCTTAAAGATGCGGGCACGGATTTTAAGGAGCTAGACCCGTTCAGAGTGGGGTGCGTTATCGGAAGCGGTATCGGCGGCATACACACAACGGACGAGGAAATGCGGACATATTGGGAAAAGGGCAACAAGCGCGTTTCCGTTTTCACGATAACGAAGATGATAGGGAATATGTCGTCGGGAGTAGTTGCTATCCGCACGGGCTTCAAGGGTTCGAACTTCTGCGTGACAACGGCGTGCGCAAGCGCTACTCAATCGATCGGCGAGGCGTTCAGATCGATAAAGCACGGTTATCTTGACGCGGCGTTAGCCGGCGGCACGGAGTGCGCGGATAACGGGTTTTGCTATGCGAGCTTTAATAATATGAAGGCTCTTACAAGGTCACAGGACATAGACAGAGCGTCCATACCGTTTGACGCGGAGAGAAACGGATTTGTATTAGGCAGCGGCTGCGGCATATTGGTGCTTGAGGAATATGAGCACGCAAAGGCTCGCGGAGCGAAGATATACGCGGAGATATGCGGCTACGGCTCGACCTGCGACGCTCACCACGAAACAAGCCCCGATCCGGAGGGCAAGGGCGGCGCAAAGGCTATGGAGTTCGCGGTACGGGAGGCGGGGATAGCTCCCGAGGAAGTAAACTACATCAACGCGCACGGAACGTCGACGCATATGAACGACGTCACAGAAACCAAGGCGATAAAGCAGACGTTCGGGGAACACGCGAAGAACATCGCGGTGAACTCCACAAAATCAATGACAGGACACCTGCTCGGCGCGGCGGGCGGCGTTGAGGCGATAGTAACGGCGCTGTCAATAAAGAACGGAAAGATACACAAAACGTTGGGCTATAAAGTTCCCGACCCCGAGTGCGATCTGGATTATGTAACCGATGGCGCGAGAGAGCTTAAAATAACGGCGGCACTGTCGAACTCATTGGGTTTCGGCGGGCATAACGGCTGCATTTGCCTTAAACCGGCAGATTAAGGAGGACTTATGAGCATTAAAGAAAAAAAAGAACCGCGACAGATAGAGGATACCATAGAGTGCGTTGAAGAGCTTGCGCGGATACTGAAGGAAAACGATCTCGGACGCATAAAGGTCAGCACCGAGGAAATTCATATCATAATAGAGGGCAAACGCTGTCCGCGACCTTGCCGGAGAACT
>DILZ01000075.1:1228-2793 GCA_002425305.1 Ruminococcaceae bacterium UBA5579 | reverse complement strand
CTGTGTCGGCTGCCGGCGCGGGTGAAACGAAGGTCGAGGCACTGCCCGAAAAAGGTAACTTTATCACAAGCCCGATAATCGGAACGTTTTACACATCTCCAAGTCCCGAAAAGCCTTGCTTTGTTAAGGTGGGAGATACGGTGAACGTTGGCGATGTGGTGTGCATAATCGAGAGTATGAAGCTGATGAACGAGATAAACAGCGAGTTCTCCGGCAAGGTCGCGGAGGTTTATGTGAACAACGGCGACAGCGTTGAGTTCGGACAGAAATTGATGAGGATAGAATGATGATTTTAAATCAAGAGCAGATAAAAGAGATAATCCCGCACCGCGATCCGTTTTTGCTGATCGACGAGGTGACGGAGCTTGAGCCGGGCGTTTCGGTAACGGCAAAGAAGTACTTAAAGGAAGATGAGTATTGGTTCAAGGGGCATTTTCCCGGTCAGCCGGTCACTCCGGGCGTGCTGATGATCGAGATGCTGGCGCAGGCGGGCGCGGTCTGCTCGCTTTCGCTGCCCGAGAATAAGGGCAAGATAGCGTTTTTCGCGGGAATAGACAAGGCGCGCTTCAGAGGGCAGGTGCTGCCTGGCGATACGCTGGAGCTTAACGTTGTTATGACGGATAAAAAGGGCGCTATCGGCTTTGGAAAGGCGGTAGCCAAGGTGAACGGCAAAAAGGTAGTCACTGCGGAGATAAGCTTTGCCTTGGCAGACCCCAAGCCCGAGGATTAACGCCGCGAAGTCGGTCTGATTTTTTCAAACTTAGGAGCGGAAGATGTTTAATAAGATACTTATTGCCAATCGCGGTGAGATAGCGATCAGGATAATGCGGGCTTGCAGAGAGCTTGGAATAAAGACTGCGGCGGTGTATTCGACGGCGGATAAGACTGCTTTGCACGCGCAGATAGCAGACGAGGCCATCTGCATAGGTCCTGCGCCTTCAAAGGACAGCTATCTCAATACAAAGGCTATTATCGCGGCGTGCGAGGTGACGGGCGCAGACGCTCTTCACCCCGGGTTCGGCTTTTTGTCGGAGAACACGGATTTTGCGCGGCTGTGCGACAAATGCGGGATAACGTTTATTGGTCCCACGCCCGAAACTATGGACGGTATGGGTGATAAGGCTAACGCCCGCAAAACGATGATAGAGGCGGGAGTTCCTGTGATACCTGGTTCGGACGGTATCGTTTCCGATATCGAGGAGGCAAAGCGCGTGTGCCGCGAGATCGGTTATCCCGTTATGGTGAAAGCTACGGCGGGCGGCGGCGGACNNACAAAAAGCCGAACCCGGGGTGGAGAACGAGACCGATCTTGAGGCGAAGTTCGCGGAGGCGCAGAGCGAGGCTATGGCGTGCTTCGGGAACGGCGGACTGTACATCGAGAAGTTTGTTGTAGATCCTCGCCACATCGAGATTCAGCTGCTTGCGGACAATTACGGAAACATAGTTCATTTGGGCGAGCGCGACTGTTCTTTGCAAAGGCGAAACCAGAAGGTGCTTGAGGAAAGCCCCAGCCCGATTATGACCGATGAGCTTCGCGCGAAAACTTCGGCGTTTATGCGGCATTC
>DILZ01000075.1:0-1190 GCA_002425305.1 Ruminococcaceae bacterium UBA5579 | reverse complement strand
TTCTATTTTATGGAGATGAACACGCGTATTCAGGTCGAGCATCCCGTTACGGAGTTCGTTACGGGAATAGACCTGGTAAAAGCGCAGATACGCATAGCGGGCGGCGAGAAGCTGTGGTTCACGCAGGACGACGTTAAGGTAACGGGTCACGCTATCGAATGCCGCATAAACGCCGAAGACCCGCTTCACGGCTTTCGTCCGTGCCCGGGCAGGATAAACTCGATACACGTGCCCGGCGGCTTTAACGTGCGTATAGACAGCGCCGCCTATGCGGGCTATGAGATACCGCCGCAGTACGACAGTATGATAGCAAAGCTGATCGTCAGGGGAGAGGACAGGGAAGAGGCTATCGCGAAAATGCGCGTGGCTCTTTCGGAGTTCATTATTGACGGTGTGGAAACGAATATCGATTTTCATCTGAGGCTGCTCCGCAATGAATTTTTCGAGCGCGGCGAGTTCGACAACGGTTTTCTTAACAGGACCGACATTATGAAGGACAATTGATAGACGCGGGCTTTTTGCTTAAAATAAGGAGATTTATGGCTAGTATTGAAGATTTGTTTAAGGTCGTCAAAAACAGATTTGTGGACGACAGCCGCCCCGCCGCAAAGGCAAAGGGCGTGGAGATCCCGCAGGACTTGCTGTTCAAGTGTCCGCGGTGTGGGAACGTGGTGTATAAGGAAGAGTTCGAGCGGGCGATAAAGGTCTGTCCGAAGTGCAATTACCACGCTCGTCTTACCTGGCAGGAGCGTCTGGAGCTTACCGTGGATAACGGGAGCTTTGTGGAATTTGACGCGGAATTAAAGTCGCTGAACCCGATAGGCTTTCCGAGATACGAGGAAAAGGTCGCGAAAATGCAGGAGCAGTGCGACACAAACGAAGCAATAGTCACGGGTGAGTGTACGATACGCGGATATCGCTGTGTTATCGGCATTATGGACAGCCACTTTATGATGGCGAGTATGGGCAGCGTTGTCGGCGAGAAGATCACAAGGGCGTTTGAGTATGCGACCGAGCGCGGTTTGCCGGTGGTAATGTTCACGGCGAGCGGCGGCGCGAGAATGCAGGAGGGGATAATCTCCCTTATTCAGATGGCGAAAACCTCCGGCGCGGTCAAGCGTCACAGCGATGCCGGCGGACTGTACATCACGGTGCTTACCGATCCGACGACAGGCGGTGTGGAAGCATCG
>DILZ01000063.1:16814-18305 GCA_002425305.1 Ruminococcaceae bacterium UBA5579 | reverse complement strand
GGCAGCAGACGCGGAGGCTTTAGCAAGCGCCGCCGCTGTCGCGTTCGCGACTATTTCAGCCGCGCTTTCAACGGAGCCTTTTCCTGCGAGTATCGCGTCGGCATACGCCTTGACGGTAGCCTCTGCAGCCTTTTTCGCTTCCTCGTCCTTGCACATCGTATCAACGGCTTTAGTCATAGACTCGAGGAACTTATTCATTTCTCCGTCGATATCTACCATAAACTCGCCGATTGATTTCGACGCCGCTTCCTGCTGCTTTTTTGTTTCCTGAAACAGCTTTACCATTTCGGCAAGCTCCTCGTCGGATGCGTCTGCCAAGCCCGCAATTGCGTTTACGGACTCTTTTGAGCCGTCGGCAAACGACGCAATAACGTCGGAAAGCCCCTCGATATCTCCCGTGCGCTTTTTGAGGCTTTCGAGGTTGTAATTGTAATTATCCCAATACTCTGCCTGAGATTCGAGGGCGGAGTTAATTGCCTCTATGCTCATAGGTATCGTTTCCTCGGCTTCCTGCCAAAGAGAATATTGTCCCGATATGCTCTTGAGAGCCGCGTCATAGGCGTCGTTGTACGCTTGGAGCAGGGCGGCTGTTTCTTCTGAAACGTCGTTTACCGCTATTGACACAGCGTTATATGCGGAAACGGAATCGGCAGATGTGCCCGACACCGTTTCGCCATACTGTTTCATAGCTTCCTCGCACTCGGCAATCGCCTCTTGCACCGCCCTCAGATCATCTCTCGCAGAGAACATCTTTTCTTCTGCTTTGTCGAGCTCGGCTTGGGTTTGCTGAACGCGCCCGGTAATCATACCGCCCGCGACAGTAAAAATATTATCGCCCGCCGCGTCGGTGAAGTTCTTTCCGGCTCTGTAATAAGCGGCTTCCGATTTTTCGTAAGCCGCTTTGAGTTGTTCTTCCTGTATCAGCAGATCCGCGAGGCTCGATTTTGCCGCCTCGTACTTCGCTTGCATAGTGTCGACTCCGGCGGCTCTGTCAATTTCGCCGGACAACGTCGCAAGTCGCGCTGTGACGTTCTCGACGTTTAAGCCCAGCGAAGGATATAAAGCGTTGAGTTTCTCGATAATCGGCTGCATAAGAGCTTCCTTGCGCGCCGCCGTCTCCGAGGAACTCGCTATGTCTCTGAGTTTCGCAGTAAGTATCTGCGCCTGCTCCTGCTGCTCTTTTATGCCGTTTGTTCCCTCATTGTACGAGGAGAGCAAATCTGCGGTCGAGGAGTGGAGCGCGTCGATCTCGGAGTACAGTTCCGAAACCGAAAAAGCACCCTCTTCTATTGCCGCATTCGCTTCCTCAAGGTCGTATTTCAGCGCCCGAGCTTGGTCTGAGGTTTCACCGTAGGTTTCGCAGGCTCTTTCATACTCGCCGTTCAGCCGCTCGACCTCGTCATATTGATGCTGTGTTGCTGTCGAAAGCGAAAGAGTCTCGAATTCTGCTTGTTTATTTGCCTCGCGTAAGGCTACCACAACCGCAGTAAG
>DILZ01000063.1:10334-16704 GCA_002425305.1 Ruminococcaceae bacterium UBA5579 | reverse complement strand
CTCCCGTGTCTGCGATTTTCAAAGCCGCTCCGATTTTGTCAAGAGCGTTCTTGGTTTTCTTTATGGCGACAAAAGCGCCGTATCCGGCGACTACAAGTCCTATTTCAGCAACAACCGCCATAATTGCTTTTACAACAGCCGGATTCTTTTCGCAAAAATCGTTGATACCGTTGATGATGCTTGCGCCGACCTGCGCCACTCCGCGCAGTTCGTCGTTATACGGCGCAGACAAAACTCAATCTCGCGTTTATGAAAAGCCCGATATTTATTATCACGGCGGCTGTCGCGGCGCTTACTGCGGTTGTGGTAGCCTNNAATACATACCGCCGATAGTCATTTTCAAGCCGTCGGTGGCGGACTGCAGAAGGGTAACGTCGCCCGCAAGGTTGTCGAGCTTTATATCTGCCATTCTCTGGGCCGCGCCGGAGCAGTTGTTGATCTCTGTTGTAAGCGAGCTGTAATCATTTTCTGTAGCGTTGAGGATCGCGAGTAAGCCGTTATATCCGCGCTGTCCCGCGAGAACCATAGCGTTCTGCACCCGCTCCGCCTCGGTCATCTGCTCGAAATACCCGCGCAGTTCGTTGATGCTATCGGAAAACGAGTCGATAGTGCCGTCGGCGTTTACCGCCGAGAATTCGACCTCTCCGAAGGCTTTTGACGTTAGCGTCGCGCCGTTCAGCATTCCGTTGAAGGTGTTCTTCAGCGCAGTACCCGCAACAGAACCCTTAACGCCTGCGTTTGCCATAAGTCCCGTGGCGACAGCAACATCTTCAATGCTATATCCCAAAGCTCCGGCAATTGCCGCCGAGCTCTTGAAAGTCTCGCCCATAACGGAAACAGACGTGTTTGACTTGGACGCCGCCATCGCGAGGACGTCGGAGAAGTGCGCCGTGTCCTTCGCTTTGAGCCCGAACGCTGTGAGGTTGTCGGTAACGATATCCGACACCATTGCTAAATCTTCGCCCGAAGCCGCCGCGAGTGCCATAACGCCATCCATACCCGAAAGCATTTCCTGCGCGTCCCAGTCGGCCATCCCCATATAGGTCATAGCCTGCGCGGATTGATTTGCCGTAAACGCCGTAGTCGCGCCGAGCTCTTTTGCTTTTGCCGACAGTTCCTGCATAGAGGACGCGGACGCGCCCGAAAGCGCCTCGACCGTCGACATTGTCGAGCCGAACTCCATAGAGATGCCGACACACTCCTTGTATGCGTCGGCAATTTCTCTCAGCGCCGCCGATAAACCGGCCGCGACAAGTGCCGAGCCGATAGCCTCAAAAGCGTCCGCGCCGCTGTGCCCGAATTTTTTTGCTTCTTCTGCGGCTTCTTCCTGCTTTTTGGAAAGGTCGCTGATTTGCGCCGCGAGTCTTGCGCTTTCTCCTGTCAGGTCGTTGACGTTCACGCCCGCGTCCTTCAGCTTGTCTCCCATCTGCGCAAGTTTCGCGTTTTGATCCGAGAGTTTCTGCTCGGTAGCCTCGATTTTATTCTTCAGCTCGACCTCTTTTATCGCGAAAGCGCCGTCTTCATCGCCGTTTTCCTGCTTTTTGCGTCTGACGATCTCGAGCTGCTCCCGATACATATCGAGCCGCTTTGTGGTGTTCTCGATAGCGGTCTGCTGTTTCTGATAGGAGTTTATGTCGCCTTGCTGCTTGTTCAGCGACTGTATTTCCTTCTGCGTGGCAGCGAGCACTTTCTGCGCGGAGCCGAATGTACCGTTAAAGCGCTGGTCAAGCTGCGCGCCGAGCTTGAAAAGCATCTCGTATTGCTTGCTTGCCACTTAAATCACTCCTCGTTTCTTCTCTCCTCGAGAATTTGATTGTTTACCGCGATCCACTTATGCAGTTCCGAAAGCGGCATTTTAAGCCAGAACCCAACCGGTCCGTATCCGTTGGCGGCAAGCACCATCACATCTCGTCGGATGCTTTTTACACGCTGAAATTCAGGAGAAAAAAATACGCCGTAGTGCGAATGCGGTTGAAGTCCGTCGCGCTCATGGTGCGGAAGATATCAATGCCGACGGTTTTTGTGCAGGCTCGCGCTGCCATTCGGATTATGTACTGTATGTTCGACGCGGGATTGCCTATAACAGCCACCCCGCGCGATAAAAGCTCACTCTCGACCGCGATGCAGTCCTCGCCGGTGAGCTTATTGAAATCAAAGGAAAGTTCTTTCAGTTCTTCGCCGTTATACATTATCGGCTTTCTGAGTTTAAAGGCTTTTTCTTTGCTTGTGTCGGTCATCTCGTTGAGCATTTCTTCGACCTGCTCCTCGACCTTGTTTGCCTCGCTTGCTGCTTTTTCAAAATCGTTCTTTGCCATAATTTCCTCCTTAAACGGTAAGCCGCTCCCNNGATACGGTCAAAAATCAAGATATGCCGAGGGCTTTGTTAATCTTCTCGGTGCGGTTTATCCCGCTGTGATCGGTGTATTCGTTGTTGTAGAAATCAAACTTGGTCATTTCTTTACCATCTATGATTTCGCTGTACTTATAGACGATGTATTCGCCCGAAACGTCCTGCGGAGACGCATTTTTAAGGACGCCGTTGGAGCGTTTCTTCGGTATGATGCTCATATTGATTTTGCGAGCGCCGACCTCAAGCTGTCCCGCCTCGTGGTCAAGATACTCGTCAGCGATCCAGAGCGACACATTGTGAACCTGCTGAGTCGAAAGCCGTGCAGCCGATTCATTGACGTGCTGGAACTTGAACGTCGCTATAAGCGTTTTCATCTGTCCCATAACCGGGATTTCAGTTTCTCCCGGCAATCCCGCGCCGCTCACCGGCAGAGTCGGGGATTCAAAGTCGGGGAGCTGAACCTCTGCAACGCCGAGAAGATTGACTTCGTTTTCATAAACGCGATAGGTGATAGTACCGTAATTCTGTGACATTCCTTTCTCACCTCCCAATTATGCCGAAAGAGCCGCCTGCAGCATATCCACGCTGTATCTTGCGTGCATATCGATACGCTGCGCGGGAACAGGCGAAGCCGAAACCGTATCAAGACGGAACATACCGCCCATAAGCTGGGTAACGGGGTTAAGCTCGTTCGTGTAAGAAATTTCGCCGCCGTAGAGTTTGCCCTCGGAAACAAGTCCGCTGAGCCAAGCGTTGAACGAGTTGATGATGGCGTCGCGCAGCGGCGCGGACATAGGACCGTCGATATACTGCCAATAGGTATTGACAAAGGTGTTGCATATCCAATCCTGCGTGCGGCTTGTGCAAATGAACATCTTTGCGACGTCGGTCGTCTTCGGATAACAGCCGAGGTAGTTGCCCCAAAGAGTCCACCCGCCATTGTTGAGGAAGGTGACAACGCCGTCCGTAACGCTGACGATATCTGCCTGCGGAAGCGAGAGATTTATCTCCGCGCCGTTCGCCGTAACCGCGCCCGTGATGGGAACGCTCTCGTTGGAAGGCGACTCATACGGGCAGTTCGCGTTCCCGGAGTCTACCTTCGCGATAAGTCCGCAGATGATGACCGACGCATCAAAAACATAGTCTCCGCTCTTGGGCATCGGCCAGCCGACAAGCGCCTCCTCGGAATTATAGCCGTTATCGTTTTTCCACTTGAGGAGTTTCTGATAATCGTCCACGATTCTTGTGTCGACGTCGAGAATAGCCTTTGCGCGATAAATGCCGTTAATGCTCGGAGCCTTTGCCGCGAGCACCGCCGCTATTGTAGGATTGCTCGTCCATCCGGGGATAGCGAGCAGATCCGGCACCTTGCCGATCACGCTCTTGCACATCTCCACGCCCTCGATAGCAAACTCAATGTCCTCCGCCGTGATCTTCGACGGATCTGCCGCGTCATAAGCGATGGTGAGAGTCGCGGTGCTATAGCTTGCCGAGGTGTCAACAAGCTCAATGCAGAGCGATTTTGCGGTGTAGAACGCCTCAAAATCCTCACCTTCAACGAGCGTCGTGTCTCCTGCTTTAACGACAAGATTGTCGTTCTTGAGTGCGTCCGAAGGCAGCTCCACAATGTGGTCGTTGACGGGGAAATCCTCCGCGCTGACCGCCTTTTTGTGAATCGAGGGATCGAAAATGTTGTAGAAAATCGCAGGCGACATATTCATCAGCTTGTGATAGCCGTACATCGCCTGACAAAGATTCCACTTCGGATTTCCGTCCGCATCGCGCCACTCGCTGCTATAGCCGCCGAGCTCCTGCGCTTCCGCGAAGCTCGTAGAATACTGCGGCTTTCCGACGTAGCCTTTTCCTAAGTGGCAGGNNCGCGCCGATGAAAAACGGAATACCGACATCCGCGACCTGAACCGCAACGATGCCGGTATCGTCTTTGTAGGTGTTAATTCCGTGCTGCAAAAGTGCCAATGTTAACCCTCCTTACTCTTTTCAGCAATATCGCGGACAAGCGCGTCGTACTCCACGCTGAGCGCGCCCTTGCCGTTTCTCAGCCGCTCTCTCGCCTTTGCGAGATCACGGTCGGCTATGATGAACCGCTCGATTTTCGGGAATTTCTCAATCCCGACCGCAAGTTCGTTCAGAACCTCGTCCCGCGTTCCGCGATGAATACTGCCGTTGGTTACGATACCGCGAATCGACGGCCCGATATAAACCCAAATGCGAGCCTCCGGCAAGGTTTCCGCGCCGTTCGCGGCAGCTTTGGCGTTCGCTTTGATTTTCTCGGCAGCAGCGTCCGCCTCTTTTGCCGCTGCCACGACATTGTCGTTGCTCTGCTTGTTGGTGTCGGGCCGCTCGTTCGCAGGCTCATACATAAACTCGACATTAGCCGTATTTCCCGTCTTTGACAAATAAATCTACCTCCCTTTCTATCGGTATCAACTTAAATGTGCCGACCATTTCGCCGGCATAGAACGGCGCGGTGTCTTCGGGATACACAATCGACTCCAGCTGCTCGTTCTCGTCAAGCACAAATGCTTTTCCTATCTGAATTTTCTTCAAAAGCTGCTCCTGCACCCGATCCATAAGGTTCAGGAGCATTATTGCGCCTTCTTCTTCGTTGTCACAGTAGACGCTGAATATAAAGCGCACAACGACGCGATATTTTGCGCGGTTTGATTCCTGCTCGTCGCGGAAGTGCTTGCTTGCCGGAATCTGAATGATGATATATGGCGCGAGCTTTTTTGCCGCCTTGCTGTCGGGCAGGCGCATCCTGTAAATCTCGGGAGCGCGCTCTATCAGCTTGGTATCGCCTTTTTCCACCTGCGTTGGCAGTATCATATTCTTTGTTGTGTCCTCGCAAAATCGCTTTAACTCTTCCAGTAAAACAACTCTTGTCATTTATGCCACCCGTTCAAAATCGCTGTTATTTCGTGTTCCATTCGCTCCTCGAATACCTTCCGAACATCGTCACCGACCGCCTCCGGGAGCGTTTCGTTTGCCCCCATCATCTGAGGCACAGACGGCCCCATCAACTGCTTGATAGGCAGACTGCTCTTGCCGTACCGCTCGAAAAGCCCTATATGACCGCTTTTCATTTCGGCTCGGAAGACGTGCTTTAATGTTTCCCCTGAATTGTCCCGCTTGACATTGACCGTGTATAAGCCGTTAGCTCCGACGCGGCTGTTAAAGCGAATGAGGGGAATGTGGTATCCGCGAAACTCTATTCCCACGTTTATCTCGCCTGCAGATCTTTGGACGTGCTGGTAAGACTTGGTGTATTTCTTGAAATCAGAGGTTTTCAGCGTATATTGCTTGTTTACCTCCCGCGCCGCGCTCGCTCTGCCGCTCGTAGCCGCNNNCTCGCTGCTTTCTCTATCCCGCCGGGGATACCGGCAAGGAGTTTGGTGGCGCGATCCAGCTCGCGCGCTGCGGATTCGTCGATTTTGACGTTGACAATGCCCGAAAAATCCGAGCCGGAATAGCTGTCACTCATCATAACACCTCAGTTCAAGCGTTATCATACCGTGCTCGCATTTCGAGGTAACGACGGTATAGCTCACATAAAACGGTTTACCGAGCGCCTCGCCGTCGTTTATCTCGATTTTCTGTCCTTGCTCGGGAACAACGCCCTGCATATCCTTTTCTGCGATATACGCGACGCCGGAAACGAGAAAAACGCCCTCCATATGGTCGTCCTTCAGAACGACTCTGTCGGACTGCTTGAGCTTGGTAATAACAACGGGAATGTCCTCGTAGACCTCGCCGTCATAGCGAACGGTATGTATTTCCGCAAACTCGTCCGGGTTCAAAAGAACCGCGCTGACGTCGTTTTCAAGCATTTCCTTGAATCCCATTACTCCGTGTCCTCGTCGGGCAGCGCGTCCGCAAAGAAATCATCCAGCGCGCGGAGAAGTTCCGCCTTGTTTGCGTTCGGCGCAACATCCACGCCGTATTCCTTTGCAATCGAATGCAATTCAGCGTTTGTGCTGTCTTTACTGTATTCAGGAATGC
>DILZ01000063.1:8277-10292 GCA_002425305.1 Ruminococcaceae bacterium UBA5579 | reverse complement strand
CCGATACTGTCCAAGTCGTTGGCGGCGATACCTGCGGGCGTTATTGCGCCCTCGTCGGCGGCTTTGGCAATTCCCATACCGATGATCCTGTGAGCTTCCGCGTCCGGTACCGCAAAAGGCGGGTCTTTGGGGCTCATAGCCCTTATCACGCCGTTCACCGAAAGTCCGTAGAAACCATCAACTATTTTAACAAGCATAATTTTCCTCCTTTTCCGAGCTTACACGCTTTAGCCCACGACCTTCGGTGCGAAGATGAACGGAGTGTAGACCTTCGGCATCGCAAGCGGTCTGGAGTACATCTCAAGCCTGCGGGTATCGTGCTCGTTGTCGACAAACAACTTCATTACACGCTTCTTTGCAAGCGTCTGAACGTCAATAGAGCCGTAAGGCATCAGCGAAACAGCGCCGTAAGACATCTGCAAACAATGCGGTACAGTAACCATCGCCGCATCCTTGGGGAAATACGGCGTGTCGACACCGTTGTCGTTCTCGTAGGTGGTATCAACAACGATAATATTAAGTCTGAATCCTCTGAAGTTGGGCTGACCGAGCCACGAAACACCGGGAGCGGTGATGCGCTCATCGATAGAACCGAAGTTTATCGCGAGGTTCTTGTCGAGCAGCCTTGAAATCTCCTCGTTCTTGTAGAAAACATCTGCCACATCAGAACCGACGACAAGGTCAACAGCGTTGATTCCGCGATACGAGAGCAGCTTACACATAGCGTGGACGTCCCCGATGACATCCGCACCTGCAGAATTCCATTTGTTCGTGTCCGCTATAGTGTATTTGTGTTCTGAGGCTGCTCCGTCATAATATCTTATCTCGTTTACATTGCCCTCGGTCTCGGCGTCAACATACTCCTGCATAACGAGACCGTTGTTCTGCATAAGCTGCGATACCATCCATTCTTCCTGACGGCGTATTCTCGTGTCCATTACCGAGACATCCTCCGCAATGAGCTTTACCGCTCTTTCTGCAGGGGTAGAGCCGGAAATAAGCGGCTCGCCGAATCCGCGCGTTGCAAGATCGTCTATGGTAAGCGAACGCGAGAGCTTGATGCACGCGGGAGAATACTCCGCCATCTCATAGCCTCTGCGCTCAACGGGGATCGCCTTTCCGTCAACGGGAACGAACCTCGCCTTCTTGCGGGTGTCAGCGCGCTTGTACTCAACAAGCACCTTATTGGTCTTGAAAGTCTTTGTGGTGTCGCAGTATCTATCCAAGAAGAAAAATGCTTCCGGCTTGTTCGCCTCGACGATAGCCTGAAGCATATAGGACTGCGTAAGGTCGATTTTTAAAGCCATCTATATCCCTCCTATCAGTATTTAAGCGCCGCAGTAAATTCGATAGCGTATTTACGCAGCGTGTCCTTGTCGCTTTCGGTCATTGTGTAACCGCTCGCGACGGTAATCCTGTTGATGTTGAAATATCCGCCGATGTAAATGGTCGCGGTGACGTCTTCGCCATCGGGAACATCGGTGTCGTTCTTCAGCACGGCATACGCCTCCAGCGTTTCGCCACTCTGAGCCGTAGAGCCGAGAACGACAAGTTTGCCGTCAGCCGAGGACTTCGCGAGGATAGTTCCGCGCTTGAGGCTGCCCAAGCCTTTTCTTATTACCGCGCTGTCCACACGGAGCGGGGGATCGTTGCCGACTATGAGATTATCCGGCTCGACCGCGCCGAGCTTGTTTAAGAGTTCAGTTGTCATCACTTGCCGTCCTTTCCGAGCAGTTTTGCGATTTCGCTGCACGCGAATTCTTCTTTCTGCTCATCTGTCATTTTGTCGAAGTCCGCTTCTTCCGTGTCGTCGGGCGGCGCNNNNCCGAGTTTTCATAGCCGCTCTGATGCGCGTTCATAAAGCTCACGCCGTTTTTGGAGTTTTCAAGCATTGCCTTATAAGCAAGCTCTTCTGCAGAGCAAGGCTCAAAATCCTCCGAGCCATACTTCGCTTTCTCCAGCATCTCCGCGCTGACCTGACCTGCGAGCTTATCGATCTTGGCGAGCCGCTCGCG
>DILZ01000063.1:801-8266 GCA_002425305.1 Ruminococcaceae bacterium UBA5579 | reverse complement strand
GGAAGCCGCTTTGCTTTCCTCCGCAAACCCCGCTTTGACCTCTGCTTCCACGGTGGAAGCAAGCTCGGGATTCTCTTTGCGGAGTTCGCTAAGATTAGTTGCTGCCATAGGTTTACCTCCCGTAATTTGGTTATTTGCATCAGAAAAGCCGCTCGTCTTGTCAACGTGCGGCTCGTCTGTATTTGCCTGTTCATTGCCGACATCTGTGTCGGTCGCATCTGAAAACAAAGACGGAAATATTTTTTTGAGATCAACTATCCTTTCCGGCTCGTTTTCCGCTATTTCATTAAAAATCTGCATCTGCAGCTTGCTTGTTTTAGGTAAGGCTCTATCCGAAACAGGAAGTCCCTCGGGACAAGGCGCTCCGTGCAAGGGCACAAGCCGCCCGTCCACCACAAGAGCCATCTTGTCGGCTGTCGCGGCGATCTCGACCTTTTCCTCGGTCTCCATCAACTCGTCAACAAATCCGTGTTCAAGAGCCTCTTTGCCCGTCATATAGGTTTCGTCCGACATAAGAGAAAGCAGCTCGTCCTCGGCTTTTTTGGTTTTTCTCTTATACGCCGCGAGAATTGCCTTGTCGTATGCGTTGTTTGCGGTGGCCTGCTTGCGGAGCTCATCCGCATTATAAAAGCCCCAAAGCAAGCACATAGCCTTGTGTATCATTATGAGCGAGCCTTCCGACGCCCTGACCTTGTCGGCCGCGCACATAATATGCGATCCTGCCGACATAGCGACGCCGTCCACCGTACAGGTTATTTCCGTACCGTTTTTTGACATCTCGCGGAGCTTGTTGTGTATCACAATCGCGGTGCAGACCTCACCGCCTACCGAATTCAGCTTTATTTCGAGACGCTTGCACTTCGCGAGCTCTTTCAAGTCGCTGATTATCTCACTTTCGACGATGTAATTCGCATCCTCGGGCTCCCCTGTGCGCCAGTTGCGCGGCCGCTCGCTCACCACATTGCCATACATCATTATTTCGCCGTATTCGCCGCTCTCGTCGGCTTTCGCAATATAGCCTTCGCGCAGAGCGTAAAACGGCTTATTTGTTTTGGGTTTCCCCGGCATTGTCGCCATCTCCTTCCTTATCCGCCGCCGGATCAGCCGCAGGCTCGGGCGCGGGCATAAATTTATTCATAAGCTCCTTTTCGGCGGCGAGCGCTTGAACATTTTCCTCGTAGTTCTCGCCGTAGAATTCTCTTGTTACCTGTTCGTTAGTCTTCCAGCCGTTTGCGACAACGATAGCGTTCGCGTTTGCCTCCTTGACGGGGTCAAGATGCGTCTGCGCGGGTCCGTCCCAGCGCGCGCCGCACCAAGCGGCTCGAACGAGAGGATCATTAAAAAATCCCGGCGCGCTTATTCTGCCCGTCGCGACCGCCTCGGCAAGCCAGACCTCATATATCGGCTGGCAAAAATCGTTGACAAACCAACTGCGGCGCATCTTGAAAACTTCCCAAGCCTCCTCGAGCGCGCCCTTCGCGGCCGAATACGACGAATTGAATTCTTTTATAAGCACGTCGAAGGGCAGCTCAAGCGCCGCTCCGACCTGCTTTATAACCGCTCGCGTGAAGGTTTCAAAGCCCGCCGTCGGGATATTGGGGTTTCCGAAAACGACATCCTCACCGTCGCGAAGATGCAGGACATTTCCCGGTCCCATCTGCGGGTCTTCGTCATAATCCCTTGCGTCCTTCGTTTCTCCGTCGCTGTCGAGGTCTTGCCCGAAATTCGGCATAAGCGTCGGATCGGTTTTCGTGGTCGTCCAGGCCGTGAAATAGGTCTGAATTATAGCCGCCGTGAGCTCCGACTCGGTGTATCTGCGGCTCTGGAGTATCATCTCAATGACGGGCGCGAGATAGGTGACTCCGCGATACTGGTCGGGGCGCTCCGCGTCCATTATCTGCAGAACGTTCGGGAGCCCCGTTTTCTTGTTTACCGCCTCGACGCGCACCCATTTCATATTTTTATAGAACATCACCGAGTTCGGGTGACTGTTGCAAATGTGGTAAGCGACGACGCGCCCGTTGCCGTCTACCTCAACGCCATCGTGGNNTCCGATGACGCGGCAAAAAAATATTCGCCCTCGGTGTTGCTGAACGCATTTCCGCTTGCCGCAGCGTCGTTCGGTGTGCAGACTCTGTCTGCCTCGACAAGCTGTATGCACAGCGTGTAAGGGTTCAGAGGAGTAGGCTGCTGCCTTTTCAGCACGACAAAAACATCGCCGCTCGTAAGCCACGCCTTGACCGCGAGCTGCTGAAGCTCGAAAAAGTTATTGACTCCGATGGCGTCGCAGGATTCGCGGCGCGAACACCACAGTTTGAATTCCGCTTCCGTTTTTTTGCACCATTTTTTTGCCGCGTCATCGGACATTCCCAGCAACTCGGCGTTTATGTTGCATTTCATCCGCAGCCCGGAGCCGACGATCTTTGTACGATTGGTGTTGATAGCCGCCGCCGCGATGGGAGCCGCCATCGAAAGCATACGGCCGCGCTGCCGGAGAGTGTAGTTGTTGAGGTCTATATCCTCAAGGGGAGAGCCGGAGTTCGGGACAAACGCTCGCAGAGCCTTCTTTATCAGCGACGCGCCCGCTTCTGAATAGCCGCTCAAAATCTCACTCCCTTCGTTGTGTTCAGCTTCCGTCCAATGCCGCGCGTTTTAGGACGTTCCCCNNACCTCCCGCGCGGCACGGAGGAAAATTATGAACCTCTGCCGAAAAAGCCCTAAATCGGCAGAAATCAAGGCGCGAGTTATTCCCCACGCCCTCTTTTCTGCCAATTTTTGCGTATCTCCTCGTTCTCGTAACGGAAGAACAATTTTGTAAGTTCCTCTTCGCTCGTTTCAAAATGCCGACAAATAAAGCCGATAAAGTGCTTGTGGAACTCGTTAGACATCTGAAACTGATGCCACCCCTCGCGGATGGCGTCAATGACGGCGTGCCGCGCCGCTCTCGGAACGCGGTGCTTTCTCAGTATGGCGTTTACCTCTTTACACTCAAGAGCGCACACCTGCCTCGATGTAAGCCCTCCGAAATATTTTCCCATTTTTCGTTCCTTTCTTTTGCAATCGAATGCAAAACGGCTTTTTATAAAAATACTCTCGGTCTCGTAAAGCCCCTTATGCCGGGGAAACTACTGCCGAGAGTACACGTTCATAAATTTTATTTGTCGGTCGGAACAATCCCGACCATTCTGCGCACGGGACGCCCTTTGAGCAGCGCCTCGTAATACGACTGATAATATACCGCGTCCTCGAGTTCCTTGTCGAGCGTCTTGAGGTTCATTTTGGTGACGCTGCGATCGCCAATGGTGTATGAACTGACGGAGTTGTCCGAGAGCGCGGCAATAGCCTTTGAAAGCGTCTCAATCTGCTTGGTGTAATGGTCATACATTATTTTTGCTGTTTGCTTGTTCATAATCGTCACCACTCGTCATCAAAAAAATTGTCTTCAAAGCGTTTGTTTTTCTTCTTTGGCGGCTTTGATTTCTTGCTTTTCGGTGTGGCGGGCGTTTCATCGTCGGGCAGAGCCGCTCGGAGTTTTTGCTCGATTGCGTCCCAATCCGGGGAAAGTACCGCAATCGCCGCAAGCGCGTAGTTCCTGATATCGAAAGCCTCGTTGCGCTCGTGTCCGGGGATTTTCTCCCAGCTCCACGGATGCTTGAGTTTCGGATCATACACGAGATGCTCGGACATCAGCTGCTTGAAATATTGTTTACCGTAATCGTCCCGAAGGGGGAAGTGGCAGTAATTCGCGCCGGGGCTTCCGACCTTGAGGTCATTAACAATTTTCTGCTTGCCGGCGTTTACGCCTATTTCATACACCCAAACCTGCCCGATAACCTTTCCGTGAACGACTATCTTCTGCTTTTTTGGCGGCGCGGTGTACGGGATATCCGGGCGCGACGCGCCTTTTATCGCGAAAACATTGCCCGCCTGCCGTTCAAGGCAGCGTTGGCGGACTTCTTGCGTAAAATGCCCGCCTTCATCAACAAAAGTGAGCGAGATTTTCAAAGACACCCCGCTCTTGAATTTGTATCTGTGCGCTATGACCTCGTCAAGCCGCTCCCAAACCTCGTCGGTATCTGGCCTGCCGAGTATTACGCCCTTTTTGATGCCCCACGTTTCTCCGAACCGCCGATGACCGACGACCTCATATTCCAGACGGTCATCCTGCGTATCGACGCCGCAGGTGAGAACGAGAACGCCGTCGGGCAATTCCGCCTCATATTCCTCGCGGCGCGCCATAACCTCGTCCTCGGAGACCATTTCGCCGCGATCTTCCCAAAGCTCGCCGAATTGCGTATTATACACGACCTGCAACTTTGCCGCGTCAGTCCCCGCTTGGAGGAACTGAAGCACGATAGACTCCCACGTCGCCCACGGAGATACCCATGCCGTTATCCAGAACGAGCGCGTTTTGTGGAGCTCTCGCGCCTCCGGGACAGCCGCCACCCACTTGGAAGGCTGGGATTTCATCGTGTGTTCGTCGGAAACGCCGCCGCACTCGGGGCAGCACCAATATATCTCGGAGATGTCGAATACTTTCTCGCTGCCGTTCTCCGACGCGGTGTATTCAAATCTGATATTATCAAATTTAATCTCGGAAAAAGTCCCGCAGTGCGGACACTGCGTTTTCCAGCGTTCCATAGTTCCGAGGTTGTAGGATTTTTCGATAGCCGACGCCCCCTTGATAGTAGGTGTGGAAACCTCGACCATTTTTTTATTATAAAACGTGCGGGTACGAGCTTTGGCGAGTTCCCACGGATCGCCCTCAGTTCCCGCCGATTTCGCCCAGCGGTCGCGCTCGTCACCGAACACATATCGAATGGGCATAGATGATAGATCGTGCGCGGCGTTCGAGCCGGTAAGAACGAGAAAGCCGCCCGGAAAAGATTTCTGACGCTTTGTGTTCCCGCTGTCGCGCGCCTTCGGGTCTGCGACCTTACGCTTGAGGCATTTTGTTTCGCGTATCATCGGTGCGATTCTCATTTCCGAAAACCGCTTGACGTCGTCGATTGTCGGCTGTACCATCAGTATCGGTCCGGGGTCTTGGTCGATGCAGTATCCGACCATATTGAGCTCGGCTTCGGTCTTACCGACTTGCGAGGATGCCACGACAACGATATGTTCTATGCGCGGATCGGTAAAGCAATCAAGCACATCGAGCATATACGGAGTTCTTGACGTTCTCCATTTTCCGATTTCGGCGGAGCTCTCCGAAGTCAGACGGCGGTTCTTGTCCGCCCATTGTGAAACCGTGAGGTCTTCCGGCGGTTTCATTCCGGCGAGAACTTTCACAAGGCAGGCGTTCAGCTTATCCACGCGCTTTTTCTCGATTTCGCGCCGCATAGATACGCCCCCTCGCTCCTTTCCGAAAAAAGCCCGAAAATAAATAATACCGCTCACTCTTTGCAGACGGCGGTATTATTTTTCATTGTCATTATATCACATTTGTTCGGTGACATGGGGGACATTGGGGACAACTTTCAAAAATATCGAAAAAAGTTATTATTTTTGCAAAAATCAGCAAATGTATATAATTGTACTTGACATTTTATTTACAAAGTGCTATAATGAAAGAGAAAGGAGCTGATTATTATGGCACAAATAAATCTTCGCGTTGATGACGATGTGAAAAAAAAGGCGGAGCAGGCGTGCATAGAGCTGGGGCTTTCAATGTCAACAGCAATCAATATCTATCTCGTCAAGCTCGGAAGAGAAAAGCGCATACCGTTCGAGGTCAGCGCCGATCCGTTTTACTCGGAGCAGAATATCGCCGAATTGAAAAGAAGGATAGAAAGCGTTAAAAACGGCTCAAGCGTTTTGACGGAACACGACTTGATTGAGGTTGACGACGAATGAAGACGGTATGGCACGAAAAAGCGTGGGAGGAGTATCTGTATTTTCAGACGCAGGACAAAAAGACTCTGAAAAAAATCAACCGCTTGATACAAGATATACAGAGAAACGGCTATAATTGCTCCGGCAAAGCAGAGCCGCTCAAACACGAATTAAGCGGATATTGGAGCGTTAGGATTGACGAGTCAAACAGGATCGTATTCAGAATTGAAGGCGACGCGCTCGAAATATGGCAATGCGGCTCCCATTATGGCGATAAATAAAAAAGCGCCGGATCAGAAATCATCTGATCCGGCGAGAATTTTTATTCGGATTTTTCTGCTTTCGGCAATTCAAGCAAATCATTCAAGGTAACACCGAGTGCCTCGGCAATCTTCAGCGCGTTGGATACAAGACAATCGCCGCGCTTTTCCAAGTCCTCTATTGTTCGCCTCGATAGCCCCGTAAGCTCCGCAAGCCTCGGAACGGTTATGCCCGCTGCCTTTCGATGTTCCTTGAAATACATAAAATCACCTCGCTATCAACTGTATCGCGCCGACCGTGCCAAAAACAAGGATCGTAACAAGCGCCGCAAATTTTATAATCTCAACGGAAAGCTTCAAAATCAGTTTATTTTTTTCGTTCATACCCCTTGACACTCCTTTCGGTTTGTGGTATAATTTACTCAGCCCCCACATCAAGCCCCCGCTTTCGCGGGAGCTTGGGGGCTGGCTCAAAGGTTAAGCAATTCTTTGATTGCCATAACCAGCAAGGTTAGCGTCCCGACCAGTTCGATAACCTTGAGAACCAGCTTGTTAAGCTCCGCCACGAGCTTAACGAGCTTTTTTATTTTGTCCAATGGCTTCAACCTCCCTTCGTCCTTCATTGATTATATTATACCACGTTTTAACGTGGTTGTCAATAGGTTTTTTGAAAAAAATCAAAAAAATTTACAAAAAATTTTCCCCGTGAAATCGCTCGGTGATTGATTTCACGGGGATTTTTATTGTGTGTGCTTATTCCGCGTCGTCATCGTCCGCGAGCTCGTCGATTTCGCGTTTAGTCCGCTGCCGGACAAGCTCGTCGTACCGCTCGGGGTTGTATTTGTATTCAGCAAGCTCGCG
Organism: Ruminococcaceae bacterium UBA5579; assembly: GCA_002425305.1. Lineage (GTDB taxonomy): Bacteria > Bacillota > Clostridia > Oscillospirales > Ruminococcaceae > CAG-115. The sequence goes on along the minus strand of DILZ01000063.1, from coordinate 1,310 downwards.
CAATATTGCGAACACCTCCCGCTCGATGATTTTCTGTATCTCTGCGGGGTTGGAGGACGCGGCACAATCTGTGGCGCACCGACCGGCGAGGGCGAGCAGGGAGCCGCGCACATAATACAGCAGGTCGCCGGTCATCTTCTGCACGTCCTCGGAGCGGTGGAGCTTGCCCTGCAGTTCCTTCGCCTGCATTTCAGCCATATCCGCCTTGTATTCCTTGAGTTTCGCCTCGGCTTTCTTCTTGCGCAGGTCTGCGTCTTTGCCCTCGTCGTCGTTGTCGCCGCTGTCGAGATACTCGATGTATGCCCGAAGTGTCGACACCAACTCGAACAGCGAACCGTGCGCGGTCTGCTCCTCTTCAAACACATTCCGCGTCGCAAGCTCCCGCACCCACGCCGTAGACCGACCTATCGCCTTGACGATAACGGCGGTTTTTACATAAATTTTCGCCGCAGGGTTGAGCGAGTAGATGATTTGCGCCTCGCTGTCCGGCTCGTCGGTATCCCCGGAGA
>DILZ01000063.1:0-743 GCA_002425305.1 Ruminococcaceae bacterium UBA5579 | reverse complement strand
CTCGCGAAAGCGTCGTCGAGCGAGCTGCCACGCTCCGCTTTTACCCTTGCTTGCTCCGCTTTCGCCCCCGTTTGCACCGCTATGCCCTCAGAGCGCGCCGATTTTGCCCCTGTTTTCGCTTTTGCGCGGCTCTTGGTATTACTTGCCGACTTGCTATTTCCCGCCGCTTTCTGCGCGTTTTTTGCGGCTTTTTCGGGCTTTGCGCCGGAAACCGCTCGCGGCTCGTCAAAAATTGCGTTCTTATCAATCGCAGATTGATTCCGCGCCGATTTTGAGCGAGGCTCTGCAGCGGGAGAGGTTTTCCGCTGCGTTTTTGCAGCAGGCTTTTTTTCGGGCGGAGTTTTCGCGGGTTTTGCCGCCTTCGCCGCGCTCCCCGCAGAACGCGCCGCTTTTGCCCCTGTTTTCGCTCTCGCGCCGCTCTTGGTAACGCATGCCGCCTTTTCCTCTGCTNNAGGCGCGTTTTTCGCGGCTTCCTGCGCCTTTTTTGCCTTTGCCATAGTCCTATCCCCCTAAAAATTCACCGTTTCAATTCAAGTGAGCATTTTTTTCGCCTGTCGCTACGCAAAATCCGGGCGTCGGCGAGCCGCACCCAAACCCAAATTCGTCACAGTACCTTTCACCCCCTGTTCACAAACACAAAACGAACGAGCTCCCGCCGCGCCGACCTGCAGAACAGACAAGAGCAGGGCAGAAGCCTCTCGGTTCTGCCGCTTGCCGCCGCCGGTTCGCCGCCGGGCTTTTTC
>DILZ01000019.1 GCA_002425305.1 Ruminococcaceae bacterium UBA5579 | reverse complement strand
CTCGCCGCCGCACACTCGGCAGAACTCCATAACCAGCGCGGGCCGCAGCCGCTTTCCGCCCGCCGACAGACTGTACCGCGCCGCTTCTATAACGCTCTTTTGCAGGCAGTCCACCGAAGGAAGATACCTGTCAAGCGCCTCCTCCGTCATCTCGGCGTAGTCGGCAAGCCGTTCCTTAACATTCATTTTACTTTCCTTCCAAGGCCTCTACCTTGAGCTTCGCCTCGTCAATATATTCCTTGAGCTTCTTTGTAAGCTCCACCGCCTCCGTGTACAGCTTCATCGACTCCTCCAGCGGCAGATCGCCCGTTTCCATTTTCGCGGCAATATCAGAGAGCTTTTTCATTTCAGTTTCAAAATCCATTTTATACCTCTGTCTTTTTTACCTCGGCAGATACTCCGCCTTTATTCAGCTTTACATCGATCATATCCCCGACGTTCAGTTCCTCGGCGCTTTTCACCGACTTGCCGTCCTTCAACGCAACCGCATAGCCGCGCGACAGCACTCCAAGCGGGTTCATCGCGGAAACAGACTGCGCCTTTATCATCAGCGAGCTTTCCGCGCTGTCTAACCGCCGACGCATTTTTACGGACAGAGCTGTTTTAAGGCTCGCCAAACGCGCTTCCCACTCGGCGATACGCGCTCTCGGAGAACGCAGCCGAACGTCCTTCGCCAGCCCCGAAAGCTCCGTTTCGCAATCGGAGAGCCTGCGTTTCATCGCCTTTGAAGCACGCATTTTCAACGCCTCCAGCTCACTTTTCACTGTTTCGATATCGGGGACGGCAAGCTCCGCCGCCGCAGACGGCGTGGGCGCTCTCATANNCGCCGCGAGATCGGCTATCGTGGTGTCGATCTCATGTCCGACCGCGCTTATCGTCGGTATCCTTGACGCGTATATCGCCCGCGCCAGCGCTTCGGAGTTGAAGCAGTCCAGATCCTCGCTCGAACCGCCGCCGCGCCCGAAGATTATCAGATCAGCGCCGACGTTCTGCGCCCTTTGCAGCCCGTCTATCAGCGACGGCACGGCGTTCACACCCTGCACGAACGCGGGGATAACGCACAGCTCGGTCACGGGATAGCGCCGCGATATAACATTTTTGATATCCTGCACCGCCGCTCCTGTCGGAGAAGTTACCACGGCGATCTTTTTCGGATATTTCGGCAGTCCGCGCTTCTGTTCAAACAAGCCCTCGTCCAGCAGCTTGACTTTCAGCGCCTCAAGAGCCGCCGCTGCCGCGCCCTCTCCGTCCTCTGACATTGAGTAGCACTTCAACTGATATTTACCGTATGCGGGATAGACCGTTATCATTCCCTCGCACACCACGGACATACCGTTTTGCGGATCGATCTCCAGCTCGTCCACGCCCTCGAACATAACGCACGAGAGCTGCGTTTTGTCATCCTTGAGCGTAAAGTACAGATAATCCGACCCGAACCGACCCGGACGGCGCGTGAAATTCGATATCTCGCCGCGCACACGGACGCTTCGCAAAAGCATACTCCCCTCGATAACGTCCCTTATCCTCTCAGTCAGCTCGGACACGGAGCATATCGCCGCCGCTTCATTTTTCATTGTCCTTAAGCTCCCTCATATACGAGTTCAGAATACCGTTGATAAAGCCGCTGTCGGACTTCTGCGAATACTTCTTCGCAAGCTCCACCGCCTCGTTTATGGCAGCTTTATCGGGAATATCCGGCATATACATGATTGGGAACATGGCTATACGCATTATCGCCACGGCAACGCGGGATATGCGGCTCATCTTCCAGCCNNATCCACCGCCTCGTTTATGGCGGCGGCGGGCGGCACTCTGTCGCAGTATTTCATCTCATAGACCGCTATCTTAAGTATCACGAGATTTACCTTTGCTATCCGTGATATCGACCGCGATTTAGAGTATCTGGATATTGTTTCGCAAAGCTCCGCGTCGTGTTCGGTGACACCGCGGACTATCTCGTCGGTCTGCTCGTNNCGTTTTTCGCCATATCGAACGCTTCCGGGTTCAGCTCGTCTATTTCCTCCGGCGTCTGCCCGAACATCATCTGATACAGCACCAAAAACGCTCCCTCGCGAACCTCGGGACGGGTAAGCTTATCACTCATACCGGCACCTCATTCCGCAGCGGTATCGCCGTCATTGAAGCTCACGCCCGCGACGTTCACGTCAACTTTTGTTACGGTGAAGCCTGTCATATTCTGCACTGCGGACTTTACGCTGCGCTGGATATCCTCCGCAACCTTGATGGCGTTATATCCGTCAAGAACAGAGATATCAAACCGTATTGCCGCCGCCTCGCCGTTCACCTTAACACGCACGGGTCTTCTGAGCCTCGAGATGGTAGAGGGCGGCAAAAGCCTGTTGTTCACCACATAAACGCCCTCTATCTCGCACGCCGCAGTTTCGGCTATCTTGATCAAAACGTCCTCGGACACCTTTATACTGCCCGCCGTATGCTTATCGATCTTTTCCATATCAATCCTCCGAAATAATTAAAAGGCACATTTTTCCTTATACATTATCTATTATAACACAAACGTTTTCAATAAACAAGTGCTTTTTTAAATTTCCGCAAATCTTTTTTAGGGTAGCATTAATTTAACGGCGTTTNNTCGCAGGCGGGGAAAACGCCATAAAATCAGCATTTTCATAGAATCTGTTCTCATATTAAAGTTGTAACACAAATCCGACAATACGAATATACTGTGGCAAAGAGCAATCGGTGCGAACGATAACAGTGAGGTGATGTATATGCGCTGCTATAACAGGCGCAGGCGGAGAAACCCGAACAATATGCCGTTCATATTGGCGGCGGTAGCGTTTTTTACGGCGCTTATCTGCCTTGTGGTCTTTTCGGCAAAATGCATTCTGCTGTTTGTCGCCGTGGCGCTGATAGCGCTGGGAATATTCCTTTTGAGACTGTAAATGAGAGGTGTGCGTTATGAAAGTCGTTGTTGTGAAGAGCCCGAAAATGTTTACCGGACTGCTTAGAATGATGTTCGGGATCAAAAAGTCCGAAACCGTCTGACGTTCAAACACATTCCTGCGCCAAAGTCCGCCGCGGATCAAACCACGGCGGACTTTGGCGTATAAAAAAGCCCTTGAAAATTTTCAAACTTTGATGTAAAATATGTATGGCGGCGTTCTTTCGCCTACAACATTTTAGCGGAGATTGAAATGGAAAACAAAAAACAGCTTTACAAGGCCATTTTACTTATTATGACCTCGGCGTTCTGCTTTGCGGTGATGAATTTGTGCGTGTCGCTTTCGGGCGACGTTCCCGTGATACAAAAATCATTCTTCCGCAACTTTTTCGCAATGCTGATTGCAAGCGTTACGATGATAAAAAACAAGCACTATCTTATTCCCAAAAAGGGCGAACGCTCCGGACTTATGATGCGCTCGGCGGCGGGGTTTCTCGGTATGCTCGGCAACTACTACGCGCTGTCTGAACTAAGGGTCGCGGACGCTTCGCTGCTGAACAAGATGTCGCCTTTTTTCGCGATACTGTTCTCCGCGCTGCTGCTGCGCGAATCCCCGAACAGAACACAGATAATTTGCATTATGACGGCGTTTGTCGGCGCGATGTTCGTGCTGAAACCCAGCTTTCAAAACTCCGAGCTTATCCCCTCCTGCGCGGGATTTTTCGGTGGAGCGGCGGCGGGACTTGCCTACGCGTTCGTAAGAAAGCTGACAAGCGGCGGCACTAAGGGATATTATATCGTTTTCTTCTTCAGCGCGTTTTCCACGCTGTTTTCCGCGCCCGCGCTTATTTTCAGCTATTCCCAGATGACAACTCAGCAGCTTTTGCTGCTTATCGGAGCGGGCACTGCGGCGGCAGGCGGACAGTTCGCGATAACCGCGAGCTATTCTTACGCTCCCGCAAAGGAGGTGTCGATCTACGATTACTCTCAAATTATCTTCGCGGGAATGCTGGGCTTTGTGTTCAAAAGCGAAATACCGGACATTTACAGCTTTATCGGCTATTTTATCATAATCTCCGCGGCATTGGTGATGTTCTTGTACAACAAGCGCAGGACATAGCGGCAAACTTCTAAAAAAACAGCGGTGTCAGGCACTCTTGCCCGACACCGCCTTTTTATTTCTCTGCCTTATTTTCAACAGTCCGCCGTCTTTATCGGCTGTTTCGTTACTGCTCAAAAACATCGCCGTTATACAGTCCCGTAACGGATATCGTAAGGAATCGGAAATCGTTCATCAGATCAAGCTCCTCGCCCGCGAACTTTCCCATTATCCGCACAACGGGGCGCAAAACATTCTCGTTGTGGCGGATAACCGCGCCGTGTCTGCCGTCCGAAAGCTGAACCATAGTACCGATAGGATATGGGTTGAACGCCCGCAGAAACGCTTTTGTAACTTCATAATCAAAGTGCTGATCGCACCCTCCGAGTATGTACTCCTCCGTTTCCGCGACCGACCACGGCTTTCTGTAGGGGCGGTTGGACGTGAGCGCGTCGAACACATCGCACACTGCAAGGATCCTTGCGATAAGCGGTATATTATCTCCCGTCAGACCGGTCGGATATCCCGAGCCGTCATACTTTTCCTGGTGAAACAGCACGCCGGACATTATGTTTGAGTTGTACTCGCCGCTGTTTTTCAGGATATTGTAGCCGATAAGCGGGTGACGCTTTATCTCGGCAAATTCCTCATCGGTGAGCTTGCCGGGCTTTATGATAATATCGTGATCTATATTGGACTTGCCAATATCGTGCAGCAGTCCGGAAACGACCACCTCTTTAGTCTCATCGACCGATAATCCCATCTCGGAACAAACGGAAGCCGCCATCATCGAAACCCTCAGGCAATGCTTGTAGGTATAATCATCATAATTTTGCAGAGCGATCATCTGGTTGCCAAGAAACGAGGAGTCGTTGGCGATATCGTTCATTATATCATCGGCGATATTGTCGACCTTTTGAACAGCCGCCTGCGACAGCTCCTTTATCTCCTCGCTGCAATCGAATATCTCGTCAAGATCGGTGAGTGCGCGCGTGATACGCTCGCTGCGGCGATCCTCCTCACTCTCGGGGCGCACGTTGTCGGGCGTATCGACATCATCAATGCCATCGCTTACTATCTTGACCGACTTTATGCCCTTTTCCTTGAGCATATTGATCATATGAGAGGAGAGGAATATTCCCTTTTTAAACAGGACCTTGTACTCCCTGGCTGTAGTCGTGCTAACGTTATCCGCGAGCTGCATACCCTCGCGAAGCTTTTCGACATTTACGATGATCAATCTCTTCACCCCTCGCCGTTCGGTCTGCCGTAAAATCAGTGCTTCCTTAAAATATATCTTTCACACATTATAGCATATTTGCCTATAAATGTCAAGGCTTTGAAAATGATAATTGCGGTTTATCGGCACTTTGCACGGAATTGACGGCTTTTTGCTGTTATTGCAGCTCAACAACGGTAACTCCCGCTTCGCCCTCGCCGTAAGCGCCCAAGCGGAAGCTCCTGACACGCGGATTGCGGCGCAGCGCCGCGTGAACGGCGTCGCGGAGCGCTCCCGTGCCTTTTCCGTGGATTATCACCACTTGATTTAACCCCGAAAGTATAGCTCCGTCAAGAAACATCTCCATTTGCATAACGCCCTCATCGCCCATACAGCCGCGGATATCAAGCTCCATACCGCCGCGCCGTGAAGCATTCGAGGTAAGTGACTTCTTGATCTTCCCCGCGGAGCTTTGCTGCTTTTTGGACGGCGTTTTCTCAACGAGCCGCAGATTGCCCGAATTGGTTTTCACCGTCATAGAGCCGACTTGTACGCGGCATTCTCCCTTGACGNNTCAGCAGCTTACCCTCGCGGTCGGTATCCTCAAGCCTTACCGTGTCGCCCTGCTTGAACGGGCGCGGCGGCACATATTTCTCTTGTTTGCGCTCGATAACGGGGTTCGCGTCGTCCTGCATTTTGTTAAGCTTGCCGCCGACCTTGCTCTTCGCGTCCGCAAGCCCTTTTCGGAGTGCTTCCTTGTCAGTCTGCTTTTTCAGCTCCTCAAGCTCGTTTAACAGCAAGTTTGACTGCGCCCTTGTCTGCTCGATTATCGACATTGCCCGCTGCCGCGCGTTTTCAAGCTCCTTTTCCTTTTGAGCTTCAAGCTCTGTAAGCCTTGCTTTCAGCTCGTCCTCGGTGAGCTTTGCGTTGCGCTCCGAACGCGCAACGCTCTCTTTAAGCTCCTCCAACTCCTTGCGCGACTGCTCGAGCTGATCTATCACCTGCTCGAAACGGCGGTTTTCGGTACTTACGAGTTCCTCCGCGCGGGAGATAACATAGTCGCTCATACCCAGCCTTTTGGTTATCGCGAACGCGTTTGACTTTCCGGGAACGCCGACTATCAAGCGATATGTGGGCTTCAAGGTTTCCACGTCGAACTCGCACGAGGCGTTCTCTACTCCTTCGGTTTCGAGAGCGAACATCTTCACCTCCTGATAATGCGTGGTGGCAAGCACCTTTGCACGGTTGCTCTTAAGCTGCGTGAGTATCGATACGGCAAGAGCCGCGCCCTCTACGGGGTCTGTGCCGCTGCCAAGCTCGTCTATCAGCACGAGCGAATTTTCGTCCGCCGCGTCGATTATCCTGATAACGTTCGTCATATGCGAGGAGAACGTAGACAGGCTCTGCTCGATGGACTGTTCGTCGCCGATATCAACGTAAACGCGCTCAAAGCAGCCGATCACCGAGCCGTCGCCGGCANNACATCATCAAGCCGCATTGCGTCATCAGCGTGAGCAGCCCAACGGTCTTGATAGCTACCGTTTTACCTCCAGTGTTCGGTCCCGTGATGATAAGACAATCGTACTTCTCGCCGATCTCAACGGAGATAGGCACGGCAAGGTCGCGGTCGAGCAATGGGTGACGCGCGNNCGATGTTCCCGGACTTGTTCACCCTTCGGCTCGTTTACGACCTTCGCGGAAACTGCTTTCATTTTCGCGCCGAGGTTTGCTTTCGCAAAGTACAGCTCCAATATCTGCGACAACTTGAAGTTTTCCGCAATAGCCTCCGCGTTTTCACCAACCTGCGCCGAAAGCTCGCGCGTTATGCGCTCTATCTCCGCCTGTTCGCGCGATTTCAGCACGCGTATCTCGTTGTTCGCTTCAACGACCTCCATAGGCTCGATAAAGAACGTCTGACCCGTTGCCGAAGTGTCGTGAACAAGTCCGGGAACATCGCCTTTATGCTCGCTGCGCACGGGTACGACATAGCGCCCGTCACGCATCGTAACGATAGCGTCCTGCAAGTAAGAGCGCGTGCTCTTGTTTTTTATCATATTATCGAGCTTGTCGCGGATATTCTGCCCTTGACGCGCAATTCTGCGGCGAATTGAAGCAAGCTCCGCGCTTGCCGCGTCGGACATCTCCTCCACGGAGAGTATGCTCTCGGAAATGCGCTTTTCAAGCGGCTTTACGGGGACAAGTCCTCTGAAATACTCCGCAAGCGAGTTCTCCATATTCTCGCACTGAGAGTACCAATCGCACAGCGCCGCCGTTTCGCGCAGCACCGCCGCCGTGTCGAGCAGCTCCCGAAACGACAGCATAGAGCCTGTCTGCGCACGCTTTAAACTGCCCGAAACGTCCCTTATCTTCCGAAATCCCGGCGTGCCGAATTTCGCCGACAGCGTGAAAGCGTCGTCGGTCTTTTGAAGCTCGCGCGTTATCGTTTCAAAGTCTGTATTCGGCTTTAGCTTCAGCGCGGATTCGCGGCAATCGTCGCTTACCGTCTGCTCCGCGAGAAGCTCAAGTATTTTATCAAGCTCTAATTTCTTATAATATTTATTCATATTTACCCCTTATTTAAATTTAAATTTCAAAATTCCGTCACCGATGCTGCTCTCCACTTCGCTTCGCTCCGGTCGACACTTTTTAAAATTTACCGGTCGCCGGTTTGTTGCCACAAGTAAAAATGCGACTTTAATGCGCCGCCGGAGTGTTGGTGCGTATCGTGACATGCTTAAATGCACTGCCATTAACTAGCTACTAGAAACTATTCTCTAGCAACTATACGCCTAATTATCTCGTTTGTAAATAAAGAATATGTTGTTTTCCGTACAGGACGAAGCCTCGATCACCTTGCCGTAATCAATCTCAATAAGCGTTTTAAGCTCGTCAAACAGAAAACCGCTGTACTGAGGATGCTCTGACATAACGAACACCGCCGTTTCGCTGTCTATGCGTATCGCAAGGCACATATCATCATAAAACGGACCCTTGTCCGTGGTGATGATCATAGCCGCTTCTATCTCCTCTTTTGCGAAAGAATACTCCTTATCCTCAAAAACAACTGATACCTTGTCGTCTTTAACGCAGATAGTATCACTGTTGCTCAAAGTCAGTTTCATAACCTCTCCTATTTCACCGCAAGCGAATAGCTTACATCAATACGGCGGCAAAGTTCTTCAAACTCCACCGAGCCGTCCAGAATTATCGTGTACCAATGCTTCTTATTCATATGCCAACCGCCGAAATACCGCTTGCCGTCCACAAGAGCCGCCATTTCCTCGGGCGGCAGACGCAGGTCTATTATCTCGACTATCTCATCCGAATTTAATCCCAGCTTACGCCGCGATACGGTCAGCACCGCCGCGAACCATTTGTTGGTGTCGCCGCGCCGCCACACCGCGTTGCCCTCGAACTTATCCCACAAGAACTCAAGCTCGCGCCTGTACTTTTCGCGGACGTACTCCGTAAGCCGCTTTGTCTGCTCCGCCTTGAACACGTCGGGTTCAAAGCAGCTTTCGGCTATGTCGGTAAGAATCTGCTCATACTCCTCCCGTACCTTACCCACAAAACTTCCGGCGCTGTCGGTGAGGTGCAAGGTATACTCGCCGATGTCGGGTTCAACGACCTTCGCGGAGACCATTCCGCTTTTATTTATTGTGACAGTCATCTCAAAGCCGCTTTCCGACAGCGTTTTCGAGTACTTGTAAAGCGTTTTGCTCTTTATAAAACCAAAATCCCCCAATTTTGAAAAAATAACTTTTCTGTTCTTAAATATCTCATTGAGTTTATCCATTAAGTATTCTCCTTATTTCGGTTTTCACGTGTTCAAGATCGCCCGAAGTAAGCAACGGTATCAAACCGTTTATTTCAACAATGCTTTTATCCCACCACTTAAACTCGAGAAGCAGCGCGGTAAGCTCCTCGTCAAACCGCCGCCGAATAAAGCGCGCGGGGTTGCCCGCAACGATAGTGTTCGGCTCGACATCGCTTTCGACTGTGCTGTTCAAGCCGATTATCGCGCCGTCTCCGATGTGAACTCCGGGGAGTATCGTTGCGTTCTGCCCTATCCACACGTCGTTGCCGACCACCGTATCGCCCTTTATCGGCAGATCGGAGAGCGGCGGAACTTCCTCTTCCCACCCCTCAAAAATGTAGAACGGAAATGTTGAAACAGCGTTCATTTGATGATTTGCGCCGTTCATCACGAACTCCACGCCCGCCGCTATCTGGCAGAACTTGCCTATAATCAGCTTATCGCCGTTGAAATCGTAAAGATGAGTAACGTGAGCTTCAAAATCCTTATCGCTGAAATAGGTAAAATCGCCGACTATGATGTTCGGATTTGCGGACTTGCGCCCTATCGCAGGCTTTACATAAGTTACCGTGTCGCAGTTCGGCACGGGAAATATTTTATTGGGATCAGCGATCATATTCAAATCTCCTCACAGCTTTTTGTAGTATTCAAGCGCTGTGAACGTGCGTTCCGTTCGATAAAGAAAGTAATCCTCGGCTATTTCCGAAAGCTGCTCTTCCGCTTGCTCTCCAACAGAGAACTTAAAGCATTTTTTGAGCGGCGAGAACACGATGTTCCGCATAGCAAAGAGCGTTTCCGGAAGCAGCAGAACGCGATCGCCCTCAAAATCCGGATTCAGACAGTCCGCACATACGAGCTTTGCCTTGCGCGGAAGAAAATACATTCCTCGTTCGCACTCGTAATGTCCGCAATTGTGGCACGCGACCAGATCGGGCGCAAACCCGAGCATAGAGCTGTAACGCAGCTCAAATGCCGCCTTTACCGCCGCAAGCGTTCGAGTGTGACCGGAGGTCACCTGTTCCCCCGCGTGGAGCGTTTCGTAAAGCGACACCGCAAAAAAAAGCACAAGGCTGTCGCGGCTGCTTTCAAGCTGGTTCTGCTCGGACGGAGTGCAGAACTTCACCGCCTGCGCGAAATACGACGCAAGCGCAAGCTTTTCGATATCCGCGCCTATTTCGTGAAACCCAAACTTAGGCTTCGCGGAGTTCACGGTATAGCGCATTTTGTTCTTGTTCAGGCAGAATGTCGAGTACGAAAACAGCGACGCGCTTGACAGAAGATTGCTGTTGATCTTTTTCGCGCCGTGAGCGGTCGCCTCGACTATCCCCTGTTCATCGGTGAGAATATCGATAAAGCAGCTGTTTTCGCCGATCTCGCGACGCCCAACGACTATTCCGTCATAAGTTACAAGCATTTTATCTCCTATCTAAAACGCAAGCTGTGCACCGGTCGGACTACGCTTCGCTCCGTCCGCCCTAGCCGAGCTGCATTGCCTCCGTTCCGCTTCGCTCCACTCCGGCAACGCAACTCGCTTGCACAGCTTGCACTGCGCTGCCCTCACGCTGTTCTTATAGAAGGGCGCTATAATGCGCCGCCTTCGCGTTGACTACCTTTGATTTCAAAGCAAAATCCGCACCGTTCG
>DILZ01000051.1:26515-41311 GCA_002425305.1 Ruminococcaceae bacterium UBA5579 | reverse complement strand
CGTGCTCGGTATATATCTGAACTCCGAAGACCCGGCGATAAAGGAACTCGGAAAATACTACTCCGAGACCGTCATATTATCTTGCCGCCGTTCTCGGCATGCGTTTTCATTATCCTGTACTCTTCATCGTCCAGCTTTCCGGGCTTTTGAAGTATCGCATCGGGAATGGCGATCTTGCCTATATCATGCATAGGTGCAGCTTCTAAGATGTTGTCGGTATAATCTCTTGTGAGCAGCTTTTTATATTCGTCTTTTTTACGCAGCTCGTCAACGATAAGTCCCACATATCTGCTGGTACGCTTTATATGACCGCCTGTCGAGCCGTCTCGTTCTTCGATAAGGTTCGCAAAGCTCATGACGGTCTCGGAGTAGTATTTTCCGAGTTCCTTTATCGCCGGGTCTTCGGAGTTCAGATATATACCGAGCACGAGTATCGTTACGCCGAGGCTCATCGAAGAGAGCAGGTCGGGGAATATCATCTGCATTACCGAGATCATGGCGTAGGCAATGAGAAAGGTGATTATACCTCGCCGTTTTTCGCTTTTCAGCAGCATGAAATGCTTTCGCCTGATAAATAATGTGTAGAACAGATAAAGTGCGATCATCACAAAGCAGATGACGATCGAAGCACCGGAGGTATAGCCGTTTTCTTTTCCGCCGCTGTAATACTGTATCATCATCGTGACTGCGATCATTGCGATATTCACAAGCAGCGGGATATACAGCAGAAATCTTTTTTTCTTAGGGTAAAGATCCATCATGCTGAGTATGTACACGCACATCAGGAATATCGTCGAATCCAGTCCTATAAAAGACAGTGCGTGGAAAACAAAGCTGAGGTACGGCGGTATGCTGTCTCCCATTCCCGACGCCCATGCAGTGTCACCGTCGAATATTACGGAAAGTATGCCTACTGCGAGCAGCTTCCAGAAATGTGAGGAAGTTATTTTTACATGATATTTCGAGCAGCCCTGAAAATATACTGCGCCGACATAGATAAGCACTGCCAGACAGCCGAGCTGAAGTCGGAAAAACTCCATATATGACCTCCTGTTCCTTTCCGTTCTGCAAGCCGTTCGGCGTCGGGGCTTTCAAACTTATCTCTTTTANNGTTCGGCGTCGGGGCTTACCGCCGCCGGTCTCGGTTCTGTAAACATCCGCTCAAAGCAGGGAAGTGTATAAGCTTACGCTTCTAAGATCGTATTACTGCTTTGGTAAGAATGTTTCTATCATCTATATAAGTATAACACTATTTATTCCAAAAAGTCAATAGTTGTCGGCAGTAAAAAGAAAAGGGCGGGGAATGTGCCCCGCCCGAAAAAATTATCTTGTGTTGGTAAATTCTAATGTATATACTTCGTCAAGAGATAAGTTTGAAATATATTCTTCTGTTAAAACTGTGTTTCCCATATCTGCTTGTGTTATATAAAAGCTTCCGCTGTCAACAATGATTCCTTCAGAATCTCTCAGTTTATAACTGATGTGATGCATTTTTGAAATTCCCGGCTCACTATTGTATGTCATAGTAGATTTCATCTTAAATGTTGCTGTTACAGTATTGTCATAATGAATATCATATGTGTAGGAAAGACTGTCAATTCTTGTTATCATATCTATTTCATCCGAATACTCATAATCGATATATTCTTTGCCTATTTCGGGAAGAATGATTTCTAAGCCTTTTATAGGTAGGTCGCTGATATTCATTTTGTATTCATCAAAAAATGTGCCGTCTTTTAATGTCGCCATAAAATATAGTGAGCCTTTAGCGGAAGAGCCTTTTTCTATATCTTCATCTTTTAAGTAATAACAACCGAGCAAACGAGCTGAATCCCAATAAGAATTAGTCCAAGTAGTGAAGTTGGATTTATTTATGTTTATGGTTTTATCATAAACTATTTGTCCAGCATCGTTTTCTATTCGCAAACTTATCGTTCCTTCATCTGCAGCAATGTATTCTTCGGCGGCATTTTGAAATCCCCAGAATATTCTATGACATTCATTTGCGCTGTCATAGTCAACCGTACGGTTACCTATGTATTGAATTTCTGTATTGTTTATCAATTCATCAACAGAACTGATGGACGGAGACGAACTGATAGTTGTGGAACTGATACTTGTGGAACTGCTGCTCGTGGGAATCGATGAAGATACATCTGAATTATTTGATGTTTTGCTAACAGAGCTGCTGTCTCCCGAATTATCACTACAGCCTGATAATACAAAAATTCCCGCCAATAAAGTGATTAAAAATCTTTTTGCTTTCATATCGCTTATTTTCCTTTCTAAATAAAAGTCGTCGTAATGACCGTATATTTAATGCAAACATAAGAGGGAACAGTAAAACGTTTGTCGGTTTACGACTTGTTAAAACTGTGACCTTGTGCTTTAAAAAAGTATTTCATAGTCATTAAGACTGCCTTTATAATTGATTATACACTAAAAGTTCTAAAATGTCAACCCTAAAAGTTATTTTTTATCTTCATATTAAAGTTATACAATATACTATAACGGAGGTAGTGGTATGAATGAATTGAATTATCTTGAGATAGGCAACAGGATACGGAAACAGCGTGAATTGCTATCGTATAGTCGAGAACATCTTGCTGAACTTTTAGGGGTCTCCACGAAGTTTTGCGCCGATATAGAAACCGGTGCTAAAGGTATGTCTATAAAAACTTTGTCAAAATTATCTCAGCTGCTGCATATTTCAACAGATTATATTCTGTTTGGTAAAACGAACGAGGGAGCGACCGGCGGACTTGTTGAAGCGTTTAGTGATTGTCCAAAAGATAAAATCGAGTATGCTGAGGAAATCCTCAAAGTATTTATAAAGGCAATAAAATAATAAAATCCATTTAGCAAATATTACAAGGTCTTAAACACAATAGCCCCACCGCAACAAATCTTGCGGTGGGGCTATTGTAATTGATTTGATTTTTGCTTACGCTTCTTCCCAGTTGTGCCATACATTCTGCACATCGTCGTTGTCCTCTAACATATCGAGGAGCAGACCCATTTTCTTGATGTGTTCTTCATCGGTAAGCGTGGTGTATGTAGAGGGCACCTGTGCCTCTTCTGCCGAAAGCACCTTGTAGCCGAGCTTTGCGAGTGCTTCGCCGACTTCGTTTACCGTTTTGGGATCGGTAGTGATCTCGATGCAGCCGTCTTCAAAGCTGAAGTCGTCGCCGCCTGCCTCGAGGATATCCTCCATAGCCTTGTCCTCGTCTATGTCGCCGTCCTCGTTATCGAGCACAACTATTCCTTTAAGGCTGAACATAAACGATACACAGCCGGTAGCACCCATATTTCCGCCGAATTTATCAAAGTAATGGCGTATCTCGCCTGCTGTTCTGTTTCTGTTGTCGGTAAGACAATCAACTATGACCGCTACGCCGTTGGGACCGTAGCCCTCATAAACGCAGTTTTCGTAATTGTTCTTCTCATCGCCGCCGGCAGCCTTCTTGATAAGGCGGTCGATATTGTCGTTGGGGATATTGTTCGCCTTTGCCTTCTGAATAAGCGCAGCGAGCTTTGAGTTGTTCTGAGGATCTCCGCCGCCTTCCTTGATCGCAACGATGATCTCACGGCTTATCTTGGTGAATACCTTTGCTCTTGCGCCGTCCTTTTCACCTTTTTTCCTTTTGATAGTGCTCCATTTTGAATGTCCTGACATAATATCCTCCTATTAAAATTAAAATTTGCAAACCGCTCACTCCGCTTCGCTCCGTTTGCTAGCCGAGCGACATTGCGCATTCTTCGCTCCGCTACGAATGCGCAACGTCACTCGCTTTTGCAAATTTTATGTGTCACCATAACGTTGATCTAATTATAGCGTTGCTTTTTTGCGCCGCATATGCGTTGCCTTGTTTAAAAAACATCTTGCAAACCGCTCCCTCCACATCGCGCAAACCGCCAACCTTATCAAGTCAGCTGACTGAACCCTTCGCCGAGAACTTCCCCCGCGCTCGTCGTAATAACGAACGCTTTCGGATCGACCTCGCGGACTATCCGCTTGACCTTGCTGTACGCCGTTCGGTGGACTGCCGTCGCTATCACCTGACGCTCCGTACCGCTGTATGCGCCCTCCGCCTTAAACAGAGTAACACCGCGATGCTGCTCCAAAAGTCTTTGCGAAATCTCCTTTGAGTGCTCGGAGAAAATCATCAAAAAGCGGCTTTCCTGCGTACCGTACACCAGAAAATCAATGAACTTCGACTGCACGAATATCGCCACCACCGCGAACAGCACAACGTTGATATCTTGATAGACCAACATTCCGAAGCCTACGACAAAGATATCCAGAACGGCGGTTATCACCCCAATCTTCAGATCGGGACTGCGCCGCTGTATCATCTTTATGATGATATCCGTGCCGCCCGACGTTCCCTCGCGCTGATAGTTCAGTCCCAAGCCTATTCCCATAAGCGCCCCGCCGAACAGCGCCGCCATAATTCCGTTGCCGCCCTCGGCGCTGTATGTCGGCACCAGCTCGCCGAAAAGATCGGTAAGCACGGTTATCGTCGCTACTGATATCACCGTTTTTATCATCGTTGCCTTGTTGAGAAAAATAAATCCCAAAATCATCAGCGGAATGTTGAACGCGAAGATCAACGTGCCCACTTTAACGGGCGTAAGCGTCGAAAGGACTATCGAAACGCCCGTTACCCCGCCGGGCGCGATATTGTTCGGCGAGATAAAGCAATGCACGCCCAGCGAATATATCGCCGACGCCAACAGAACTATGATTATGTCAACGACCCACCGCAGCGCTGCCCGCTTTTTCATATGCGCGGACATAATTTGCTTTTCTTTCTTCATAAGCCCTCACACATCACACTACTTTATCGGACTCTGTCGGCAAAGCCTCGCAAACCGCGTTGAACAGCTCCTCCAGACGCTCCTGCTGACCGGAAAGCGCAAGATATCCGAAAAGAGCCTCTAAGCCCGTGGCACGCCGGTATTCGGACGGCTTCGCGCTTTTCGGCACGGATAGCCCGCCCGCATTTCGCCCGCGCCGCAAAATATCCGTTTCCCGCTCGTTAAGCAGCGGCTCGAGAACGCTCCCCGCCTCCGACTGATAGCTTGCTCGTACGCGTTCCACTGCCATATTATGCAGCTGTCCCGCGTTCGTTTGATGAGCTTTGATCAAGCGGTCTCTCACCAGTACCTCATAAACGCCGTCGCCGTAAAACGCCAGCGCGTTCGGGCTGTAAGCGAACGCTTCCTTTTCCGTCAAATATTCCGTAACCCCGCCTCCGTCCGTTGCAATTCAAAAACCGCCGTCAGATCGGCGCTACTTTGCTTTGAGCACATAATACACAAAGCTGTATTCCTCGCTGTGCAGCTCAAACATATACATTTCCTTGTTGATCTCGCCGATACCGAATTCGACGTCGCTGTCGTCCGCCTTTTCGCGGTCGTCTTTTATGCCGTTCACAAGCTCGCTCATCGGCNNCGCCGCCAATCGGATTTCGGCGCTATGTAGAAATCCTTGATCTCAAACCGCTGCTCCTTTGCCTCCCGCAAGACCTCGTCCAGAGGTACGGGCCGCCCGAATCTGTGTTCAACGTAGCTTTTGGTGTCAAGCGACGGATCAATAAGCCAGCACAGCGTTCTGAAAACCGCCGTCCCGCCGTTCGCAAGGCAATCGCGCAGCTGCTCCAGGCGTCTTGACACTCCGTCCGGCTCGGTAAGCCCGTTATACCAGATAAGATCCCAGCCGCCGTCCGTCGCCGCAAGCTCATAAGCACCGACCGTCCGCGCGTCCAATCCCAGCTCCGCCGCCTTTTCCGCACGGTGATCTTCATAAAACGACGCCAGCACACTCGCGCCCGTTTCCTTGGCGATAAGCTGCGGGGTAAAAACGTCATCGCCGAAAAACAGCGCGTTTTTTACCGCGTCCGCGCCGCGCATTGCCATAACCCGCCGCGCGGTTTCCTCGCTTCCCGCCGTTGACCGCTCCATTTGCTCAAAAACTATGTTCAATACGCCGCCCAAACAGATCACCTCTTATCAAACGATGTTTCCGAATTACCGTACATAGCTGAATTCAAAATCAAAAACCGAAACAAGGTCGTCGTCCTGAATACCCTGACGCTCCAACTCATCGATTATACCGCTTGAGCGCAGTACACGCTGAAAATATTGCAGGCTTTCGTAATCCTCCATATTGACTACCGAAAGTATCGGCGCGAGCCATTCCGCGTCGACGATATAAACGCCGTCCTGTTTCGTTACCGTAAACGAACGTTTCTGCTCGTCCAGCGCGGCAAGTTCCTCAAGCGTGAGCTGCTGCGCCTCGTAGCGCTTGACGGGCGGCAGCGTATCGAGCTTCGTAATCACCGCGTCGATAAGCGCGTCCGTGCCCTGTGTAGTCGCCGCCGAAATGCGGAAGAACGGCAGCTCCTTTGCTTTGACAAACTCCTCAAACGCCGATATCTGCTCCTCCGTCGCGAGGTCGCACTTGTTCGCCGCAACTATCTGCGGACGCTCCGCAAGCTCCTCGGAGAAATTCGCAAGCTCGTGATTTATCTTGTCGAAATCCTCCTTGGGGTCGCGCCCCTCTATCCCGGAAACGTCCACAACGTGAACGATAAGGCGGCAGCGTTCAACGTGCCGTAAAAACTCGTGACCCAAGCCCACGCCCTCGCTCGCGCCCTCGATAAGCCCGGGTATATCCGCCATAACGAACGATTTCTCGCCGCGCTTAACTACCCCAAGCACGGGCGTTATCGTGGTAAAGTGATAGTTCGCTATCTCGGGCTTTGCCGCGCTGACTACGCTTATCAGTGAGGATTTCCCGACGTTGGGAAATCCCACCAATCCAACGTCCGCCAACAGCTTCAGCTCCAGCGTAACGTCGAACTTCTCCCCGGGAAAGCCCGGCTTTGAAAATCGCGGTATCTGCCGCGTCGGAGTGGCGAAGCGCGCGTTGCCCNNTTGCCCTTGCCGCCCTTGCCGCCGCGCGCGACAACGACCGGCTCGTCCGATACGTCCGCCAATATTCTTCCCGTATGCTGGTCCTTTATGACAGTGCCGCGCGGAACTTTTATAACGGTCGCGTCCATAGACTTCCCCGAACAGCGTTTTGTGCCGCCCGGCTCTCCGTCGGGCGCGATATACTTCTTTTTGTAGCGGAAATCGATAAGCGTAGAGAGGCTGTCGTCGGGCGCGAACACTANNTATCAGCCAGTATCCTGCCCGTTTCAGCGTCCTTGACTACCGTCCCTCTCGGCACTTTGATAACAAGGTCGGGCGCGCTTCTGCCGAACGAGCATTTAGCGCCGCCGTTTTGTCCCTTGTCAGCGACGTATTTTTTCTTGAACCTGAAATCTATAAGGTTCGAGATATTGTCATCGACCTTGAAAATAACATCTCCGCCCTTACCGCCGTCGCCGCCGTCCGGTCCGCCCGCGTTCACATACTTCTCCCTATGGAACGACACCGCGCCGTTGCCGCCGTTTCCCGCTTTTATCGAGATATTCACTTTATCGACAAACATCGCGCACACCTCCTTTTATGGCGTTTCTCCTTTTATGATATTAAAGATTGATGAAGGCGTCGAACTGAGAAACCACGCCCGCGGCCTTATAGCAGTTGCCGCAGCCGATGAGATCGTTCTTTTCCGCGATCATAGCCTTATAATGCGATTCGGACTTGCGGTAGTACTCGTAGCTGGTCTCGCCGTAATTGCATCTGTGAGACGTGCAATTGGACGTATTGCAATGCTGCGTCGTGGTATTCTCGCCCATGGAGGACGCGTTATACGCGCGCATGATGCTGTTCGTGATATCTTCGTCGGCTTCAAACCAGTCATGCGCTTTCCAGCCGTCGTGCGAGTTGAGGTACGCGCGGTAGTTCGCGTACGCTGCAAGCTCCTCGTCGAACTTGATCTCGAAGACTCCGACTTCCTTGCGGTACATATTCACGCCCTTAAGCTCGGCAGCCTGGAGCGCGGTCATGGTTGTCTTCTGCTGGAGTTTGGAACCGGAGGACGTATTTACGGACTTCTCCGAGCCGTAGTTCAGCATATAGTAGAAGTAGTAGCCTTCCCAATTATCGCCGAATGCGTTCTTGACATTGGATTTGCAGTTAGCTTTGTAAACGCCTACGTTGAAGTTTTTATTGCCTTGGCGTCCTTCGTGAATGCCGATAGTCCGGAAATGCTCGAGGAGCAGCGCCTTGTCGTTATGGTACTGCATGGCGAGGAGCGGGAAGCTCTCGATATAGAAATCGGCGTCGAAAACCAGGGACCAGTCGCACGCGCTTACGAAAGCGTCATAATCCTTGCCGTAGTCATATGCCACGTCGTAAGGGTTATGGCCGTTATAAGTGTCGACGATGCACGCGTCGATGCTGGTTTCGACCTTAGACTTAAGGCCGCAGATCTTCTTGATATTGCTTATGGAACCGGAGACCGAAACGGGCTCGGATACAGCGGGAGCGTTGCCGGACGAAGACGGCGCGGAAGAACCGTTCGAACTGCCTTGGCCGGAGCTATAGACGATATGCGGGATCCCGGGCTCAGAGCCGGAAGCGGACGTATCGCCCGAAGACGCGGCAGGAACGCTGCCCGCATCGTCCCGGCTAGAGCTATAAACGATATGCGGGATCTTGGTTCCAGTCTCGGATTCGGAGGTATCGTTCGAAGACGCGACGGGAGCATTATCTTCGCTGTTCCAGCTGACGGTGCAGACGATATCGGGATACTCGGGCTTAATCTCAGGCTCGGAAGCGGAGATTGAAGCGCCGGATCCGGATGAAGGAGCGCCGTCGAGCTCGGAAACGCGCTCGGATATCGCGGAAGCAGAATAAGAGGACGCGATAGCGGGGACGTTGTTGTTCTCGGTCTTGCCGCTGCAGCCGGTAAGGCATACGACAGACGCAAAAACGGATATCAGCACGATCTTTTTCATACAAATCACCTTTTAATCTTCCTTAATGAACCGCGAAGCCCGAACCGCTGCTTTTCGCATAGCTTTTTCGGCTAACAGAAACCATTGGAATTCTCGGACACTCTTTAATATTATCACTTGTTCCCACAAAAATACACAAATAAGCCGGACGGTGATCCGGCTTAACTGCATTACATACAGGAACTCAGTCCGCGTAAACGGAAACCTGTTTTCTGTCGCGCCCAAGACGCTCGAACTTAACCTTGCCGTCAACAAGCGCAAACAGAGTATCGTCGCTGCCCTTGCCAACATTGTTGCCCGGGTGAATGTGAGTGCCGCGCTGTCTTACGAGAATGTTCCCCGCAAGAACGAACTGTCCGTCCGCGCGCTTTACACCCAGTCTCTTGGACTCGGAATCACGGCCGTTCTTGGTCGAACCCATACCTTTTTTATGAGCGAAATATTGTAAACTAATCTTAATCATAGTAAACCTCCTAAATAATCGTCAGCTTAACGTTTTTGTAATCCGCCGAAATCGTTTCGAGATGTTCATAAAACGCCGAAAGCAGCTTTTGCGCCGCCTCGCAACGCTCCTTAAGCCGTAGGGTTATGCGGTTTTCCTCGACCGTGGCCTCGGCGTTCGCGCCGAAATTTTCCGTCACCGCGTTGCAAACAAGCATCGTGCAGGAACTCACCGCCGCGCAGACGATATCATTTCCCTCCGAGCCGTAGCCCGCGTGACCGCTTATCTCAAACCCCGAAAACAACTTTACGTTTTCAAACTCTCCCAAACGGAAAACACAATTAAGCATTACGCGTTGATAGCTTCAATTCTTACCTGGCTGTAAGGCTGTCTGTGACCCATTTTTCTCTTAACGTGCTTCTTGGGCTTGTAAGTGAAAACCGTGATCTTCTTAGCCTTGCCGTTCTTCAGCAGAGTTGCCTTAACGGAAGCTCCGCTTACATAAGGAGCGCCGACGTTTACGTTGCCGTCGTCCTTGCCTACCATAATTACCTTGTCGAAGGTTACTTCGCCCTCGGCTTCCAGCTTTTCGATAAAGAGAACGTCGCCCTCTTTTACCTGATACTGCTTTCCGCCCGTTTCAATAACTGCGTACATATTCATACCTCTTTTCAGAACTCGCTGTGCCAAGGCGATGCGCTTTGCTTTCGCAATTTGAGCATACTTCTCCTATACCTTACACAAGCGGCTTTATTATTATATCATATAAGCCCGCGTTTGTCAAGTACTTTTTTACAATTTTGAGCAAAGCTTTTTTGCGCCGGAACATATATCGGATAAGCCAAAGAAAAACACGCAATGAACCGGCTTACCAAAACGCCGACTGCCGTTCTCCGTCAAACTATATTTTAGCAAAGCCCTTGACAATTCCGCGAAAAAGATGTAGAATAATATGGAGCGGTCGTTTTATAATAAGGAATACCGCTTAGAATACATCGGCAAGGCATTCGTAGAGCCTGTCGGAAAGGAAAAGCTATGAAAATAACACTGAAAAACGGAGAAGTACGGGAATTTGACGCGGGTATGTCGGCGTTTGACATCGCGCGGGAGCTGGGGCTTGCCAAGACCGCTTGCGCGGCGGAGATAGACGGCACAGTCTGCGATATGCGAACTTGCCTTGACAAGGACTCCACACTGAATATCCTTACATTCGAGGACGAGCAGGGACAAAGAGCGTTCAATCACACCGCGTCGCACGTTCTGGCGCAGGCAGTGAAAAGGCTGTTCCCGAAAACGAAGCTGGCTATAGGCCCGGCGATCGACAACGGATTTTATTACGATTTCGACACCGAAGAGCCGTTCACCTCGGAAACTCTCACCAAAATAGAAGCGGAAATGAAGAAAATCGTCAAGGAGAGCATAAAGCTCGAACAGTTCACGCTCTCCCCGGACGAAGCGATAAAGTATCTTGAAGAACAGGACGAGCCGTATAAGGTCGAGCTTTGCCGCGAACACGCGGATAAAGGCGAGCCTATTTCGTTCTACAAGCAGGGGGATTTCACCGACCTGTGCGCCGGACCGCACCTGATGAGCACAAGCTCCGTCAAGGCGTATAAGCTGACGAGCGTTACGGGCGCGTATTGGCGCGGCAGCGAAAAGAACAAAATGCTCACGAGAATTTACGGCACTGCGTTCCCCTCAAAGGACGCGCTGAACGAGTACCTCACCGCCGTTGAGGAAGCGAAAAAGCGCGACCACAACAAGCTCGGACGCGAGCTTGAATATTTCACGACGGTTGATTATATCGGTCAGGGTCTGCCCATACTATTGCCAAAGGGCGCAAAGGTTATTCAGATACTCCAGCGCTGGGTGGAGGACGAGGAAGCGAAGCGCGGCTGCCTGCTCACCAAAACGCCGTATATGGCAAAGCGAGAGCTGTACAAAATTTCGGGCCATTGGGATC
Source organism: Ruminococcaceae bacterium UBA5579 (assembly GCA_002425305.1). GTDB lineage: Bacteria > Bacillota > Clostridia > Oscillospirales > Ruminococcaceae > CAG-115. The sequence goes on along the minus strand of DILZ01000051.1, from coordinate 29,988 downwards.
ACTATCTCGACGGAATGTTTGTGCTCGGCGACCCCGACGATGAAACAAAGGAGTGCTTTGCGCTCCGCCCGATGACCTGCCCGTTCCAATATCAGGTGTTCCTGAACCGTCAGCGTTCTTACCGCGATCTGCCGATGAGATTGACGGAAACCTCAACTCTGTTCCGCAACGAGGACAGCGGCGAAATGCACGGACTTATCCGCGTTCGGCAATTCACGATTTCCGAGGGTCACTACATTCTCCGCCCGGAGCAGTTGGAGGAGGAGTTCAAGGAGTGCCTCGACCTTGCAAAATATATGCTCGATACGGTCGGACTGCTTGAGGACTGCACGTTCCGTTTCTCGCAGTGGGATCCCGCCAACCCGAAGAACAAGTACGAGGGTACGGCGGAGCAATGGGAGACCGCGCAGGCGACAATGGAGAAGATACTGAACGATCTCGGCGTTGAATACACGGTCGGAATTGACGAGGCGGCGTTCTACGGCCCGAAGCTCGATATTCAGTACAAGAACGTTTTCGGCAAAGAGGACACTCTCGTAACCATTCAGATAGATATGCTTTTAGCTCCGCTTTTCGGAATGGAGTACGTGGACGTTGACGGCACAAAGAAAAATCCGTATATCATTCACCGCACGTCTTTGGGCTGCTTTGAAAGAACGCTTGCGTACCTTATCGAGAAGTACGCGGGCGCACTGCCGCTGTGGCTCTCGCCGGAGCAGGTGAGAATACTCCCCGTAACGGACAGAGCGAAAGAATACGGCGAGAAGATAGCCGCGGAGCTTGACAAATATGGCATACGCACAACGGTCGACAACCGCAACGAGAAGATCGGCTACAAGATTCGTCAGGCACAGCTCGAAAAGATACCGTATTTTTTCATAGTCGGCGACAAAGAGGTCGAGGACAACACGGTGTCGCTGCGCTCGCGCAAGGACGGCGACCTCGGCGCGTCGCCCACGGACGAGATAATAGCGAAGATAATCAAAGAAAACGCGGAAAAAGCAAGATAAAGACAGATCATAACAAAACACCACACAGGTCGGAGAGCGTCACCTCTTACATCTTACCTCTGAACTCTCTTACCTCTGATACGGAAAGGCGGAAATTATGGAAGAAATAGGCTTGAAGCCGCAGCAGGCGAAAACCCCGAAGGAACCGGAAAAAGAAGAGCTAAATTGGCTCGAGGACTTAAAGGACCTCAATAAAGAGCTTGATAAGCGCATACTTGAAGCAAACAAGGACGCTACAAAGGTCAAGTGGAACAAGCTGCTCCCCGACCTTATGGGCGCGGATATCCTTATGGCGGGGCAGTTTACCGATAATTTGGACGAAAACGGCAACCGTCAGCTCAACATACTGATGATGCAGAAGGACGGACACGTTATCGTACCGTTTTTCACCAACCCCGAAAGGATAAGCGTACTCGCAAATCCCGAAAACAAGCAGTTTGATATTATGAAGGTGAACACGGTTCGTTTCTTTCAGTCTATCGCGGGAAAGCCGTGCGTTTTAAATCCGTTGTCGGATTGCTCCAGGTTATTCACGCCGTTCGAGATGAAGGTGCTTGCAGCCGAGAATATCCACAAAGCACCGCCGCTTCCCTTGCAGAAAAACGCTTGATAAAGATGTTTAGATCTATGGAGAGAATAAAGCCTTGAATAATTACAACAAACTAAGCATTATTGTGCCGTGCTACAACGAGGAAGAAAGCGTTCCGCTGTTTTATGAGGAAGCTATAAAGCAAGACACATTTTTCGCATCTAAAAAAGTTGAACTTGAATTTATTTTCGTAAACGACGGCTCCCGCGACAAGACAGTCGAGGTGATAAAGTCGCTGCGGGAGAAGGACGAACGCGTGCATATGGTGTCGTTTTCGCGGAATTTCGGCAAGGAGGCGGCGATCTACGCGGGATTTGAGAAGGCGTCGGGCGACCTTGTGGTGCTTATGGACGCGGATCTGCTAGNNCCGCCCGCGCTGCTGCCGCAGATGTATACGCACATCGCCGAGGACGGTTATGATTCGGTTGGCTCCCGAAGAGTAACAAGATCGGGCGAGCCGCCTATTCGGTCGTGGTTCGCGCGGCGTTTCTACGCGCTTATGCGGAAAATATCGGACACGGAGATAGTGGACGGCGCGCGCGATTACCGTATGATGACGCGGCAGGTCGTAAACGCGATACTCTCAATGAAGGAATCCAACCGGTTTTCAAAGGGTATCTTCGGCTGGGTCGGTTATAAAACAAAGTGGCTTGAATATGAAAACATCAACCGCATCGCGGGAGAAACAAAATGGTCGTTCTGGAAGCTGTTTTTATACTCTCTTGACGGCATTATGGCATTTTCGACCGCGCCGCTCGCCGTGCCGCTCGTTATGGGAATGCTGTTCGGGCTGGCGTCGCTGGTGCTGCTGATAATACTGATAGTCCGCGCCGCTATGGGATTTAACGTGCTGATGCTCGGACTGTTCAGCGTCATCTCGTTCGCAAGCGGAGCTGTCCTCGGATGCATGGGCATAACCGCGATGTATCTCGGCAAGCTGTACCTCGAGATCAAGGACAGACCGAAGTACCTTGTCGACGAGGAATTCTGAAATAAACAAAAAATCCCCTCGGTTATTACACCGAGGGGATCAATATATTATTTAGGGTGTTCGTTTCATAACTACCTCTGCTCATTTATGTCATTTTGTACAAATGCGTTATTTTGTCCATATTGTTCAAATGTTCTGTTTTCAAAATACATTTTTTTCTCGCGCGAGTGTGCAACCGCTACACATATCAATCCAATAAACCCCAAAATCGCGCCGACTATAAAGAAAATTTCTCCGGCAGCCCCAAAAACAGAACCGTTTGAAAGCAATATCCCGAACAAAAGCAAGCCTATGCCTAATTTATATCGCATATCTGCATACCCCCATAAAAATCTTTTTTTAATTATACACTATTGTCTAATTATATGTCAATGTCTTTTTTTACAAATCTTAATTGGAATATTTGTTTGTCTTGCATAAACAAATATACTTTTTTCACCCAAAATTCACTTGACATTTTCGGAAAAATAAGGTAAAATAAAGCAAGGGAGTATCCTCCCTTGAATGTGCGTTCGACAAAGCAAAACGGAGAAAAGTTCGGACTTTAAAGCGCCGAAGATCGCGGCTCATCACAAAGCCGCCGGTTTTCAGCTGTCACACCCTTGCCGCAAAGACCCGCGGACAAGGTGAGGCGCGGGGCAAGCCGCGAACAGATCAAAGCAGAGCAATGCCGGGCAAACGCCCTGCCGCCGCACGGCAGTNNCGGCAGGAAAAGGCAGCGTCATCGGAAGACGCGCGTGTGCGGAAACAAACGCGGAAAATCGGTGTTCAGCGCGAGGAGAAACGGTAAATCGAGCGGATCGTTCAGGTTCACCGGGTCTATCGGGTAAAAACTTCCGATTATAGCTTTGTTTTAAAAAGTAATATTGGAAATTATCGGATA
>DILZ01000051.1:17726-26473 GCA_002425305.1 Ruminococcaceae bacterium UBA5579 | reverse complement strand
TTAAATGGAAATGTATATCGGGAAAAAACAAAAGCTCCACCGACAGCAATGTTCGGTGGAGTTTTTTGTGAACAAAAAACGAAAAGCGTCCGAGAGCTGCCAAGAGGACAGCCCGCGAACATCCATTGTTAATATGTATCGAAATTACTGCGCCTGAGGTGCGCCAACGGGGCAAGTGCCTGCGCAAGCACCGCAGTCAATGCAAGTATCCGCGTCGATAACATATTTGCCGTCACCCTCAGAGATCGCGTTAGCGGGGCAGCCGTCTGCGCAAGCACCACACGCGATGCACTCATCGGAAATCTGATAAGCCATAATAAATTACCTCCTTGATGTTTTAAGACATAGGTCTTATAAATATTGTATCATATTTTTAAAAAAAATCAAGTAAAAAAGCAAACAAAAAAATTTGCGATTTTTGTGTAAATTGTACATTTGCGTGTTCACGATATTATTGCCGTCCAAAGGATCACGCGAAGCTCTTGCATTTCGGCGAGGCTTGTAGTATAATTAAAGTGGAAAGATTTGCGTTTGAGGCGGCAAACGCCTCAGATCAAGCGGTCTGCGGATATTTCAAATAAAATAAGGAGATGTTACATATGAAGCTGATATTTGCGATAATCAACAATGATGACAGCCACGCGGTGCAGTCGGCGCTGACGAAAAGCGGATTTCAGGCGACAAAGCTCGCGTCGTCGGGAGGGTTCCTGATGGCGGGCAACACCACGTTTATGATATGCTCGGAGGACGACAAGGTAGACAAGATACTTGAAGTGATAAAGTCGCACTCTCATAAAAGGCAGCAGTTTGTGCCGAATTCGGCATCGTCGTTCGGCGGCGGCGCGTATTCCGGTTTCCCCGTTGAGGTAACGGTCGGGGGAGCTACGGTATTCGTCACAAATATTGAAAGATTTGAGAAAGTTTAATTATGAAGTTATACGGAAAAAGCAAGTTAAAGCAGCGGCTCGACGACATAGCGGCTNNCTACCGCACGCAGTCCTTTTTTCGGGACGCTCCGGCGCGGGAAAGAAAACGCTGGCAAAATATGCTGCGGAGCTGTTTTTGTGCGAAAACGGCGCGTGCGGAGCGTGTCCCGTATGCCGCAACATCGAAAACGGCACACACCCGGACGTGATATTCGCTAAGGAGCAGTGCGTCTNNCGAACCGTTCCGCGAGGTTTTGAGCGGCACGGTGATACGTCCCAACAACGGCGACATCAAGGTATATGTGTTTGAGGACTGCGACAGTATGCGCCCCGAGCACCAGAACGCTCTGTTAAAGCTGATAGAAGAACCGGCAGACTATCTGCGGTTCGTGTTCACCTGCGAAAATACAAGCGTCATACCCGAAACGGTACTGTCGCGCGTGACGGAGTACGAAGTGCCGGATACGCCCGTCAAGGAGTGCGAGCAGGCTCTGCTTGACGGCGGCGTTGACGGAAAACAGGCGAGGGAGCTTTCGGAGATGTTCGCGGGGAACATTGGGAAATGCAAAGCGGTATTGGAGGGCGGCGGAGAAGCAGCGCTTATTGAAACCGCACGTAAAGCCGCCGAAGCACTTGGCAAGAGGGATGGCTTCGGGCTTTCCGCCGCTCTGGCGGAGAAAACGGGCAGAGCGGAGTTCTCGCGAGTTATGGAATATCTGTCGCTGATGATAAGAGACGCACTCGCCGTGAAATTCGGCGGCGAGGCGGAGTTCTTCGGGAAAGCGGAGTCAAAAAAAATAGCAGGGAGCTTTGCCGAAGAGGAAATAATGAATATGCTCGACACAGCGCACGAAATCGCGAAAAACGAGATATACAATCTGAATTTATTGCTTACGGGCGCGTATTTCGTTTCAAGAGTTCTGGGAGGATAAGCCTATGAAAAAGCGTTTGACGTTCGTTTCGGTGGTTTTGCTGGCGGCAGTTCTTCCCGGGTGCGCTAAAAGCGGCACAAGCTCTCCCGTAAGCGAGCCTGTGAGGAGTATGCCCGTTGAGAGCATTCCCGAAAGCTCCGCTGTAAGCTCACAGCAAAGCTCGCCCGATGTTTCTGCACCCGATTACGATATCTCCGCAGGGAAATACAAGCGGATAGCCACGGGCGCCCACTATTTCGAGGGGGAATGTATGCCGTTCACCTCCACGGAGATATTCGATGAGCACGACAACTGCGTATTATCGGACGACGGCTACTTTGTGAACACCTACGCTTACGAGTACAACTCGGACGGCTTGGTAACAAAAAGAGCATACGGCTCGTCCAACACCTGCATAACGTATGAATATTCCGGAAGCCTGCTTGTCAAGGAGTGCCTTTACGAGGACGACAAGCTCAACCGGACAAAGACCTTTGAATACAACGAGCACGGCGATGAGACGCGCGTTACGATAGAGAACGCTTCAACGGGCGAGGTAAAACCGGGTCCTCTTGCCGAATACGAGTACGGCGAGAACGGAAAATGGATAACGCGTAAATATTACAAGAACAACACCGGCGAGCTTGACTCGACCGAAATGCAGTCCTATGACGAAAAGGACAAAGTTACGAGCTATACTCTTAAGTACGACAACAATAAGATAACGGAGGAGTACAAGTACGACGACCAAGGAAACAAGACCGAAGAGCGCAGACTGGAAGTGCGAAACGGTGCAACGTATTCTGACCGCCGCTCCGTAAGGGTCTATGATACGAAAAACAGAGAGGTAAAATATGACGGCTATATTACCGAAAACGGCACGGAAACGCTTTTTGAACACATAGAATATGAATACGCAGAGCTGTAAGAAAAACTCGGACGGGGTGTTTACAAACGCCCTTGTTTGTGGTATAATAGAGGTAAGAGGTAAGAGTTTACCGGAAGTAACGATAAAGGAGTATTATGGAAAACAACGAATATTTCACGGAGAAAATAGCTCCGAAAAAGAATAACGACCACGCGCCCGAAACACGTGAGCGCGGCACGAAACCCGAGCGTCCTCAGCGCAAAAAGGAGTTCCCTCGCAAGCCGAAGCAGGAGGAAGCTCCCGCAATGAATTTGACCTCCGAGGACGACAGCTCCCCGAAGGTGGAAATAATCGGCGTGCGCTTTAAGGACGTGGGCAAGGTGTACTATTTCTCGCCAAACGGCGAGCAGTTCAAGCACGGCGACAGCACGATAGTCGAAACAGCGCGCGGCGTGGAGTGCGGCGAGGTGGTGCTGCCCAACCGTCAGATATCGCAAAGCGCGTTGGTGTCGCCGCTTAAAAACATAATCCGCAAGGCGACCGAAGCGGATTTCAGACAGCTGAAGCAAAACCGCAAAAAAGAAGAAGAAATAATGCAGACGTTCACCGAAAAGATACACGAGCACGGTCTCGATATGAAACCGATAGAGGTGGAGTACACTTTCGACGGCAGCAAGATAATGTTCTACTTCACATCGGACGGGCGCGTGGATTTCCGCGATCTTGTCAAAGACCTCGCGTTTATTTACCGCACCCGCATAGAGCTGCGTCAGATAGGCGTGCGCGACGAGGCGAAAATGCTCGGCGGTCTGGGTATCTGCGGCAGACCGTTCTGCTGCTCGTCGTTCCTCGGAGATTTCCACCCGGTGTCCATTAAAATGGCGAAGGAGCAGTCGCTGTCGCTGAACCCGACAAAAATTTCGGGAACGTGCGGCAGACTTATGTGCTGTTTGAAATACGAGCAGAACTGCTACGAGGACTTCCTGCGGACAACTCCCAAAACGGGCGCGTATGTCGAAACGGCGGAAGGCAGGGGCACTGTAACCGAAGTAAATCTGCTTACGGGAATGCTTAAGGTCAAGCTCGACAAAAAGCCCGATGTTCCGCTCTCCATCAACAAGGACGAGGTAAAAGTGATAAAGGACGGCAGAATACAGGTAAACCGCGACGAGATGAAGGCTCTTAAAGATTTGGAGTAACAGAACTGTTTATCGTTAAAGACGCTATATAATCAAGTGCACCCTTAGGAGAGCAACAGATTATGGATACGACATACATTTTCTACTTTTTATGGATTTTTTTTATCGCGTCAGCGGTGATCACCGTAGCAGGATTTGTCAGGGCGCGCGCCAAAGCGAAAGCCGCAAGCGGCGCTAGATTATTTATACGCACCTCGTTTTTTATTATCATATTTTTAGGCATCGTTATGGCGGTGACTACGGTGATAGCGTTCGGGAAAGAGACGCTTTACCGCCAAAGAGCACAGAAAGCCGAACGCATTATCAATACGGGTCGCACGGAATTATTTCAGCAGTATATGGAGAACGACAAGGGCAAAGAGATAACCGACCCCGAGAAATATCTTAAAAGCTATATCAAATTGAATAACCGGCGTGCTCTTGACGCGCGGTNNTTTCAGCGGGGTAAACGCTCTCTTTGCGGCGGTATACTTATTAACTTTGAGCCTTTCAGAAATATGGTTCTTCACCGATGATGGGCTTATCATCTACAGATGGAAGGAGTTCGAGTCTGTCACCGCCGTGCGCCGCGAGGGAGTGGTCGACATTTTCTACAAAGCAAAGCTCGCAAACGACAAGAAGCTGCTCACCGTAAAGGATACGCCGAAAAATCTTGCGCTGTTCGGAAGATATATCGAGCTTGAGGACGAAGAGGTGATGACCGCAAGCGGCGAAGACGATGGCTCTTGACATTTTCGCGGCAATGTATTATAATGTAACGGGAAAAATTATTGCGCCCAAGGTGACGGCTTTCAGAGCCGCATTTACGGGGGGATAAGGAGATATTATGATACTTACGATAGACGTCGGCAACACGAACACACAGTTCGGCGCGTTCGACGATGACGAAAAGCTGGTTTTCGAGTCACGGATAGCGACGAACCATTTCCGTATGGAAGACGAATACGCGGTCACGCTTACGGATATTCTGAAGCTCTACGGAGTCAACGCGCACGACATAAGCGGCGCGATATTGTCTTCGGTAGTGCCTCCCGTTACCGTACAGCTCAAGCCAGCCGTTGAAAAGGTATGCGGCTGCCGCGTGAAAACGGTAGGTCCGGGGCTGAAAACGGGGCTGAACATCAAGATAGACGAGCCTGCCGCTCTCGGCGCGGACCTGGNNGCTGTCGCAGTCGGGGCAAAGGAAAAGTACCCGCTGCCCGCTATCGTAATAGACCTCGGCACGGCGACAAAGATACTCGCGGTCGACAAGTCAGGGGCATTCATCGGCGGAATAATCGCGCCGGGTGTGAAGATATCGGCGGAAGCTCTCGCGGCAAAGACGGCGGCTCTTCCTCTTATCGGGATAAGCGGCGAACCGATCAAAAAGGTGATCGGCACGAGCACCATAGACTGTATGCGCTCGGGACTTCTAAACGGAGCGGCGTTTATGCTTGACGGCTTTATCGCGAGCTTTGAAAGCGAGATAGGCGAAAAGTGCACGGTAATAGCGACAGGCGGATTTTCAAGCGTCATCAAGCCTCTGTGCAAAACCGATTTTATCCTTGACGAAAACCTTATCCTGACGGGACTTCTTGAGATTTTCAAGAAGAACCAATGAAATAGTTTAATAGCGAATAGTAATTAGTAGCTGGTTATTTTACCCCGCAGTAACGTCATACCTTGACAACTAACTGCTAACAACTATTCTCTATCAAACTAAACGTCTTCCTCAAACAGCACATCGCACAGATGATCCTCGCCTTCGACGAAGCAGCAGCCGTCCTGCACATACAGCACAACGATACCCGCGCCCTTTTTCAGACGCCTGCCGTTTGCGGACACCGCGCGGAAAAGATACCCTTTTCTGCCGTGCTTTACGCTTATTACGCCGAAATTCTCTTTGGTTATAGTTTCGGCGACGCGCCCCGTCATACCCTCAAGCTCCTTTTCGTTTGGTTCGCCGCTTTTGTGCAGCTTGTAATACAGCGGAGAAAAAAATCTGCTTATGATGAAGTTCAGCGTAACGCCGCCCACCGCCGCCAGCGGAAGAGTTATCCAGCCCGTTTTTATCGCGATATCCATAAGCAGTCCCATCACCGCCGCCGCAAAGATCGTGATGACCAGCCGCAGCATATTCTTCGGGAAAACCGTTTGCCAAAGCGTTTTATCCATCTTATCCTCAAACAGCATACCGGAATCGGGGAAAAACGACTTCCCGTAAAATATCCACGCGATTGTCTGCGCGGTGAGATATCCTCCGGAGATCGCTATCAACAGAATATAGAAAACTTTCATTTACAGCCCTCTTGAGGTCTTTTTTTCGGAAACCGTCCGCACAGCGCCTGCAAATTCAAGGGGGTCCGGAAAGGTTTTTGAGCTCTATGCGCACCTTGCAGACGCGCAGCTGATCTGTTTCCAGAACCGTCATCGTAAGCTCGTCGTTCTCGACCCTGTCGCCGTCCTGCGGTATAGAGCCGAACAGCTCCAGCGCCCAGCCCGCCACCGTATTCGCCTCGCTGTCTATCCGCAGCTCTATGTCGCGGGCCTCCAGGAAACGGCGAAGCGAATTGAGCGAAACCTCTCCGTAAATGTCGAACTCGCGCTCCGACCGCATTGTAACGGGACTTTTCACCTCATCGCTCTCGTCCCAGATCTCGCCGACAAGCTCTTCAAGAAGATCCTCCATAGTCACTATGCCAAGCGTTCCGCCGTGCTGATCCAGCACGACGCTCAGATGGCACTTTCGTTTCTGCATAAGCCGAAGCACCTCGGAAATCTTCTGCATAGACGGCACATAGATAGTATCCTGAACAAGATCGCGCACGGAAAGCTCCGCACCCTTTTTCTCATACGCTCTGATAAAATCCTTTTCGTTGATTATTCCCACGATGTTGTCGAGATTTTTCTCGAACACGGGCATACGCGAATACTGCTCGTTGAGAAATTTATCGCGCACCTCCTCCGCCGTATCGTTGATCTCGACAGCCACGATGCGCACACGCGGCGTGATTATCTCGTCGGCGGTTATCTCATCAAACTGCAGCGCGCTGCGAACAAGCTCGCTTTCCTGCTCCTCCAGAACGCCCTCGTCCTCTATCTCGTTGATTATTGAAATAAGCTCCTCTTCGGTGACACTGACGCTGTTTTTCTTGTGAAACAGCTTGCCAACGCCCTTTTTCAGCAGAATAAACAGCGACGAAAACGGCGTGAAGATCAACATAAGAAAAGCGACCACCGCCGAAACGCCGATACAAACGCCCTCCGCGTGATCCTTCGCTATCCCCTTCGGCATTATCTCACCGAATATCAGCACGATAAGCGTTACCGCGACCGTCGCAACGAGCGAGCCGTATTTTTCGCCGACAAGCCGTATACATAATATGGTAGAGATCGACGACGTGGCGATATTGACGATGTTGTTGCCGATAAGAATGGTAGTCAGCGCCTTGTCGTACTTTTTGAGAATGTTAAGTGCGCGCGCCGCGCCTCTGCTGCCGTTCTCCGCCATATTTTTAAGGCGTATGCGGTTGACGCTTGAAATAGCCGTTTCCGAGGCGGAAAAGAACGCTGACATCGCTATCAGTATCACGATAAGCACAATGTTCATACGGCAGTTTCCTCATAATTCAAAGCATATTTTCTTATCGACTCGATAACGCCGTTGTGGTCGCAGTCGGCGCATACAAAGCGCGTCTGCCTTTTGACCTCCTCGTGACCGTTTTCGGGACAGAAGCTCCACTCAGCCGCCCTCAGCATATCAAGGTCGTTGAAATAATCCCCGAAAGCCATCGTTTCATCGCTCGTGATGCCAAGTCTTTTCTGAATTTCGCGCAGAGCCGCTCCCTTGCTCACTCCCGCCGCCATAATGTCCATCCACACATCTCCAGACACCTGAATATTCAGCCTGTCGCCGAATATCCTGTCAAGCTCCGGCTTGCCGTGAGTGTAAGTCCCCCGCTCATCGCACACCGCCAGCTTGAATATCGTCCCGTCCACCTCGCGGAGGTCGTCTATCACGCGGTGGTGCTTGTAAAACTTCCCAACATCCTCAAAGAATCCGTCCGACGACTTCAGATGATACACTCCGCTTTCCGCGCAAACCACCGGACGAAAACCGCCGATCCCGTCGCACGCGTCCAGCAGATCCTCATAAGTAGGTCTGTCAAGCGGGAAAACGTGCGTCATCTTATCGCCCCGATAGGTGCACGCGCCGTTATCGCAGATAAAAGTTATTCTTTTACGGTATTCCTCCGGGAAAAGGTGTTCGGCGGCGGAATACGTCCGTCCGCTTGCCACGGCAAACGTTATCCCCAGCCGCTCGAACTCGTCAAACGTTTCAAAAAAATCGGGCGGCAGGCTTTTTCGGCTGTCGAGAAGCGTACCGTCCAGATCGCTTGCTATCAATTTTATCATCGTATATCTTTTTCTCCTCAGGGTCTGTCAGTTCAGCAGACCCGTGCGTTTTTTCCGCAGCAGCTCCTCGTTAAACATTCCGCGATCATAATGCTTTATTGCCCTGGAAATATCCTCGTAGAGATCTTGCGGGATATTTTCACACTCCGCCATTTTCTTAAGAGCGGAAACAAACGCGTGATTTAAATATTCGGAATTTTTCAGGCTCACCCTCATACCGACGCTTTCTCCGGTATCGGCGTTTTTCAGACATCGGATATCGCGGTCCACGGTGTCAAGCAGCGCGGGGAGCGCCGGCTCTCCGGTCTGGAAAATGCGGCTTCGTATCACGGAGACCCCGCCCAAACCCTGTAGGTTTATTTTTGAGGGCAGGCTGTCAAACACGGAAACAAGCGTGAACAGATACTCCTCCAACGAGCCGTATTTCACTGGCAGTCCCGCCGCCAGC
>DILZ01000051.1:5330-17688 GCA_002425305.1 Ruminococcaceae bacterium UBA5579 | reverse complement strand
TGCTCATTCAGCGGACAAATGTCGATAGGAAGCGGAGCTGCGGCGTCGCAAAGCTCCTTATGCACGCTATTTATTTCAAAAGGCTCGCCGTATTCAAAGCTCGAACGTATCCGCAGCGCGGCAACACTTCCGTCAACGCGTCCCTTCGCGTATCTCAGAGCCTTAGAGGTGCTGTTTTTCAGATACGGTATTTCAAGCATAACGGGAACGTCCGTTTTGATCTTATCTTTAAGGTCGTTGTATGTAAGCAGGATATAACTGAAATCGTAAAAATCCGTCATCGGCAAAAACATCGGATCTACCATTCGGAAAATATACTTGACGTTATCCGGCAGCTTTTTCAGCTTTACAAGCGTGCGGAAATCAAGCTCGACATAATCAACTCCGGTCCTCGCAAGCGCGCGGATATATCCGGAAATAAGCTCGGGGTCCGCATTGTCGCAAAGCGGATAAACACAAAGGCTGTTATCCGTGAGAGCTGTTTTCATAATGTTTTACGTCCCCCTTTTCCGTTAAAATGCCTATGACAGACTTATTCCGCCATAAAAGCTGGCTGTATAATAATCGGTGGTAATATCCACCTCCACAACGTTCGTATCGGGGTTGAGGCTTGCTACCATTTTACCGTTTCCGATATATATCCCGCCGAAATCCGCCTCGCCGCTGCCTTCAAGCTCAAAGAACACAAGGTCGCCCGTCTTTATTTTGTCGCGTTCTATACGCGCGCCCATACGCGACTGTGCGTCGGTCGTTCTAGGACAGGTGATAAAACCGTTTTGCCGCAGAACATAGTAGATAAAGCCGGAATTGTCAAAGCCGTTTGGCGAATCTCCGTTCAGCACGAACGGCGAACCGATCAGCGCCGTCGCCGAATCCGCTATGCGCTGTCCCACGTTAGCCGATCCGGATATATCGCCCGACGAAGCGTCGGAACTGTTTTCGTCCACGGAACTGCTGCTTTCCTCCGGCTCGCTCTGTACGTCAGCTGCCGTACTGTTCTGCGAATACTCTTCCCAAAGAGAAGACTCTCCGCTTTCGGAAGTCCTGCCCTTTTTAGCGAAGCCCGTTATCAGAACGACGCAGATAACGGTAAGCACGGACAGAATAGCTATAGAAATTATTATAATGTTGTTTTTGGTTTTGTTTTGATTATTCATCTGTTCTCCTTATATGGGGCATTTTATCCTTCGGAGCGGAGCTTGCGCCCCCCCTTAATTATACAATGCCCGTGAAAAAAATGCAAACATAATATTAAAGCGTAAAAAGCGATATTCTGAGGTTTTTGTGGGATATTTGTCAAATCATATCGGAATGGTGTCTATCTTGTTATTTACTATCGTCACATAAGAATGAGATGTGATATCGGTGATATCCAATGTGAGGAAATTTATTATAAATTTCACGCCCGGATAGATCTTCCCCGTAACTACCGCGCGCAGCGCGTCCTTGTTCATTATATCCTGTTCGAGCTTTTCAATAAGCATTTGCAGCTCGTTGATACGCATTGAATGGAACAGCTTGTTCTGCGTTTCCGTGCGGAACTGCCGCTGCTGCGATTCGGTAAGCAGCCCCTGTGCCGCCTTGCGCTGCTTTAAAAATGAAAGGTTCTTTACCGCGGAATCGAAAATACGGACGGATTCCATTAATCCTGCCTCCGCCTCGCGCTTTCTCGCGAACAAAACGGAGCCGTCGCCGATATAGATCTCCGTCGGCGTATATTTCGACGAACCGACCACAGCGGCGTTCACATCATGCATAGAGGTCACCTTTCCGCCCGAGATAACGCCCGAAGGACCCTTTGCCGTGATCCCGCCGTAGCAAAACGCGTTGCAAAACGCAAACTGCTTGGAGGAAAGATCGCCCTTTGTAAATATTTCGGAGTTCTCGCAAAAGCCGATATCGGCGTCTCCGTCGCACGTCAGCTTTGAATTGATGCAGCCTCCGACGATGGTAACGTTGCCGCCTGCGGATATCTCCCCGCCGAAAACGCTGCCGTCTATCTTGACGTTCTTGCCCGCGTTCACCGAAAAGCCCTCCATAACGTTTCCTTTTATATGAACGTCACCGAAAAAGCTGATATTCCCGACAGAGATATCAAGGTCGGTCTTTATCGTGACCGCCTCCTCCACCTGAAAGCTCCCGTTTCCGAAAACGATGTGCCCGTCGCAGGAAGCGACGATCTGCAAGCCGTCCGTTGTCACAAGAGTGTTTTTTCCAAGCGATATCTTCGCGGGAACACCGGGCTGCGCCGGTATCTCATTGCCGAAGATGTCTTTGCCGGGAACTCCCTCGCCCGGCAGAACTATATCGGCGATTATCTCGTTTTTGTGAATGGGAACAATAGCGTCCAGCTCGCGGTAATCGGCAACGCCGAACTCGTTCTGATGCGGCTTGAGCTTGTGTTCCTTATCAAACCGAAACGTTATATAGCCGTTTTCGCCATTTTTCGGTTGAGTAGCCTTTGCGATTATCAGGGGATGCTCGTACATCTTATCCTTAACGAGCATCTTATACGCTATCTCATCAAGTCCGTGAACTATCCCGAAATTCTTTATCTCCGTCGTCATCATATCCACGGTGACATCAGCGCCGCNNTAGAGTGGATACACACTATGGCTGACTTTCCGCCGTCGTCCGATTTTATCTCGACCCGGCTGTCAATTTTGATCACTACGTTTTCATCTGCCAAAGTTCTGTCCCCCCTTTTGGTTCTCTATAATATTTATTACATCAAAAAGCGAATCCGCCTTTGCGGAAATAAGCGCGGCAAGCTCGCTGTCTGGCTGCGTAAGATCCGGCACCATTATAGTCCGGCACCCCGCCGACGCCGCCGACCTCACGCCGTTCGGAGAGTCCTCCAGCGCTATGCACTCGCAAGGCTCAAAACCCAACTGCTTTGCCGCGTACAGATAGATATCGGGCTTTGGTTTTCCCTGCTCCACCATAGTCGCGCAAACTATCCTGTCAATTTTTTCCAACAATCCGACACGTGTCAGATAATCCCGCGTTCGCTCAAGGTTCTGGGTGCAGGCGGCAAANNNGAGATAAGCTCGTCCGCGCCGTCCTTCAGCTCAAGCGGGTGTGTTTTCAGATGCTCGTTCATAAGCTCCATTCTGCGAGAACGTATCTTCACATAATCGAAGTTCTCGCCAAACAGACCGCGCAGGTACGGTATAGCAAAGCTCCTGTGCAGCGAGCGTATCGAAAGCGCGTTCTCGCGCGTCATCGGAAAGCCCGCCTCATTTGCCGCCTGCACCCAGAACCGCACCAGCAGCTTTTCGGTATCCAGCAGAAGCCCGTCCATATCAAAAATAACAGCCTTGATATCCATTCCGACCTCCCGCTGTCGGCGGCAGCAAATTTTACCGCATTATATTCGAATATTTTTACATTCTTTATTATTATAACATAATTCCGCGAAAAAGTCAACATAATCTTGTTTTTTCACACGGAGTTTTTTTCACGGAAGAATTTTTCAATAATAATTAAAAAATTTCCAAAAAAGCACTTGAATTTTGAAAAAAAATGTGTTATAATCGTTAGGTATGGTATTGTAAGTTATTAATAGCTTGACCTTTAAACGATTTTTAAGCGTTTTTTAGGTTACATTTTACTTTGGAGGAAGCTCACAAATGAATGTTTTTGAAGTGGTAAGCGCGATAATTCTCATTCTCGCGTGTGTATTTATAGTTATTGTAATTCAGCTTAAGGATACAAAGACCCAAATGTCGCAGTCCATTTCCGGCTCGTCGTCAGACAGCTTTTATCAGAAAAACGCCGGAAGGACCAAAGAGGCAATGCTCAACAAGGCGACCATTGTGGCGGCTGTGCTGTTTTTCCTGCTTGCCGTTGCGGTAAATTTGATAAATGTTTACGGCGGAAAGAAAGCGTCGGCGGGCAACACCTCGACGCCTGCGGCGGTCACAAGCGAAACAAGCTCCGAAACGAGCGAAACGAGCGACAGCTCATCGGCGGTTTCAAGTACGGCGAGCAGCGAGGCAAGCTCCGAACCGGTTTCGGAATAATCGGCATAATTGCTGACAGGCTTGAAGTCATATCACCGACAACCGACAGCTCCCCGGGAACGGCGGGGAGTTCGGCGGACGGGAGCTGACTTGAGCCTGTCTTTTGTTTACTCGGAAAAGAAAAACGATACGATGAAAGGATAATTTTATGAACAAGCATAAAACGAGTATACTCACCGCGCTTTACAAAGCGGGCGAGGACGGGCTTACCGAAAAGGAGCTTGCAAAGGCTCTTGATCTGCCGAAAAAGGCGGAAAAAAAGCTCGCGGACGATCTTGCGGGAATGAAGAAATTCGGCGATGTTACCAACAAAAAAGGCGTTTGGCGTCTCAAAAGCCCGGAGAACTATTTCGAGGCGACGATCACACACGTCACGCCGCGTTCCGGCTTTCTGACCGACGAAAGCGGCGAGCTACCCGTGGAGTATTTCGTGCGCGGACGCGATATGAAGGGCGCGGTACCGGGGGACGTTGTTCTCGCGAAAAAAACCGCCGATGCGGACGATATCCATAAAAGCCCCGAAGCAGTCGTTTTCGCGGTCTTGCGGGAAAGCGACAGCCTGCTTACCGGAGTTATCGTCGCCGAGGGCAACCGTCTTATGGTAATGCCCGACAAGCTGTGCGATGAGCCGCTCTTTATCGCGAAGGCGGGCGCAAAGCCGCTCAAGGCGGGCGACAAGGTGGCGTTCTCCATCAAAAAGCGCGGCGAGCGCCACTTCGACCACACGGTCGCTATCGCGGACACTTTCGGCTCTGCGGAGGACGCCAAATCAAGCGCGGAAGCGTATATGCTGGTGAACGGTCTGCACACGGAGTTCCCCAACGAAGCGCTTTCTGAGGCGGCAAGGTTCAATATTGACGAACCCGACGCTGACGAGATCGGTCGCCGCCTCGACCTTCGCGGCGAACCTATCTTTACTATCGACGGCGCGGACACCAAGGACATCGACGACGCTGTTTCGATATCAAAGGTGAACGGAGGATACAAGCTCGGCGTTCACATCGCAGACGTATCGCACTATGTGAAAAAAGGCACTAAGCTCGATGAGGAGGCGTTCTACCGCGGGACTTCGATCTACTACGCCGACCGCGTTGTTCCAATGCTCCCGAAGGAGCTTTCCAACGGCATTTGCTCGCTTAACCCCAACGTGGACAGGCTGGCGTTCTCGTGCCTTATGGACGTTTCCGAGGAAGGCAAGCTGCTTTCCTACCGTTTTGAGAAAACCGTTATCAGAAGCCGCGTCAAGGGCGTTTACAGCGAAGTCAACAAGATATTGGACGGCACTGCCGACGAAAAGATAAAGGAGAAATATTCACGCGTTATCGAGCGAATACCCGTTATGCGCGAGCTTGCCGCGATACTTGAAAAGAACCGCATAAACCGCGGCGCGCCGGAAATTGACACGCAGGAACCTAAGATAATCACCGATGAAAACGGTATCTGCATAGACGTCAGGGTGCGCGAGCGCGGCGTTGCGGAGCGCATTATAGAGGAGTTTATGCTTATTGCGAACAATTCTGCGGCGGCTCTTGCTATGAAAGAAAAGATACCGTTCGTTTACCGCGTACACGAAGCTCCCACGGCGGAGAAGCTCACGCTGCTGAACGAAACGCTGACGGCTCTTGGAATAGACCCGCAGGGCGTCGGCGAGCGTTCCACCGCTGCGGACCTTGCGAAAATAATCAGCGACAACAAGGATTCGGATAAGTACAACGTCATAAACCGCATAGTGCTGCGAACAATGATGAAAGCGCGCTACAGCGAAGAGCCGCTTGGACATTACGGGCTTGTAATGCCGGAATACGCACACTTTACCTCGCCCATTCGGCGCTACGCCGACCTTTCGATACATCGTATCCTGACCGATCACGTTTATGCGCTCTCCAACGAGAAAATTAACAAGAAGTACAAGAAGTTTGCTGCGGAAGCGTCGCTGCGAGCAAGCAGCACGGAGCTTGCCGCCATTCGGTGCGAGCGCGAGTGCGAGAACTTTTATATGGCGGAATATATGAAAAATCACGTCGGCGAGGAATTTGACGGCTTTATCTCCGGAGTTTCGCCTGCCGGAGTGTTCGTTGCGCTTGACAACACAGTCGAGGGAATGGTGTCCGTCACAAAACTGCCTCAGGGAGAATACGAGGTGCGGCACGGCGTGATACTCACCGGAGCGGCAGACGGAAAGGTGTTCACCGTTGGCGACAAGGTTCGCGTGAAATGCGTTTTGGTGAACGTGAACGGCGGGTTTATCGATTTTGAGTTCGTTTGATACGAAATAAAAATATCCCCTTTCCTAAGACAGATGCTCATAAAGAAGCTTTCGCCANNAGTCAAAAGTGCTATGGCATTTCTATTGACAATGTAACGGCTTTGATGTATAATTATTACTAAGATAAATCGGAATTTGAGTGAGGTTACTAATGCATTTTAAAAATTGTTATTTTATAAATGGAACTGCTTATGCAGGTAAATCGACTATGGTAAAACTGCTTGCCGAAAAATATGATGGTATCGCCTGCGAAGAAAACTATCATAACTCTTTGATTGCTGAACTTGACAAAAATGAGTTTCCCTGCTTAACTTATACAAGAGACTTGTCGGATTGGCACGATTTTATCAGGCGCACACCCGATGAATATGAATCATGGTTTGACGGTGTATCAAAAGAATGTGAGATTTTGGAGCTTCAGATTTTGAACGGGCTTGCAATACAAAACAGAAAAATTTTTGTAGACACCAATATCAGTTTAGAAACACTGAGAGATATCGCACCCAAAAGAAATGTTTTAATAATGCTGGCTGA
The DNA here is from genome assembly GCA_002425305.1 of Ruminococcaceae bacterium UBA5579. Lineage (GTDB taxonomy): Bacteria > Bacillota > Clostridia > Oscillospirales > Ruminococcaceae > CAG-115. The sequence goes on along the minus strand of DILZ01000051.1, from coordinate 10,863 downwards.
CCCAAATATCTCTGTGAATTGTTTTTTTGAACGACCGGACAAGGAAAAACAATTCCTCTACCGGCTGCTTATGGAGGAAAACGATCCTAAAAAAGCAATGATAAATTTCAGATATTGTTTGATGCGTATAAACTCCAAAGATAGATATAATATTTTCTTAAATTCGGGATTTCAGATTATTTTTAGAGATGAAAACAGATCAATAGATGAAACGCTGACAATGGTTGAAAGAGCTTTGGGATTACAAATGTAAACTTTGATTTATCATAAACTTGAAAGCAAAATCGTAATTTAACCTGTGAAATTTAATTGAGGTGATAAGATTATGTATATATCAAGAATAGAGAAGAGTACCGAGAGATGGGATGAGCTTATAAATTATTCTAAAAATTGCTCGTGGATAGTGGGTAAACATCTTGCAAGTTTAATGGAGAAAAATGCCTTTACCGAATGGGAAAGTGTTTTTGCAGCAGTATTGGAGGATAAAATAGTCGGCTTTTGTACTTTTATGAAAACTGATTATTATCCGGAAAACAGATACTCACCGTGGATAAGCAGCATTTTTGTTGATGAGGCGTATCGTGGCTGTCGGATTAGTGAGAAAATGATAAAAACGGTTATTGCCTATGCAAAAGAACAAGGCTTCTCAAAGGTATATATTCCTTCTGATATAATCGGGCTCTACGAAAAATATGGTTTTGAAATAATTGATAAACTACAAAATTATAGCGGCGACATTGATAACATTTTTGCAAAAGAGATATAACTTTAAATTCTGATTTATGCGAGGAATTGAATATTTACAACAGGCCCCGAAGCAGTTACCAATAGTTGCTTCGGGGCTTAAACTTCTTTATGAGTATCGTCCTAAGCCGGTGAGGGGATTATTAAAATAAGCCCGTCAAGTAAACACCGTATGTTGTCTGCGGTATTCGTCGTTGTCCTTTTGAGCAAGCTCTGCGGACACCTGTTCAAGCTCCCGCCGAATATCTTCAGATGCGCTTTCATCGGCGGAACGCAGCTTTTGTCTGAGATTTTGCGCTTTATTTCGGAGATTTTTGATCTCGCGGTCTACTTTATCCGTGTTCGCCGTAACGGTTTCCTTTTCCGGTTCGTTTGGTCTGTCGGCGGACTTATCCTCCGCTCTGTCAAACGATATCTGCGGTTCTCCGTTTTCGTCAGGCGCAACGCTGTAAAGACCTATCGGCTCTTTTTCCTCTCCCGGAACATACTCGTCGCGATTATCCGCTGCCTCTTCCGGCTCTTTTACGCTAATGTTCGCCGAACGCTCTGCGGGCTTTATGCTGCCGACCTTCTGCGCCGCAATTGCGGAATTAACGGATAAATTATTCTCTGTCATTTTCTTTTCCTCCCGTAATATAATTTGCCGTTGATATTATCATACAGCAAGGAAAAGCAAAAATCAATCATTTTGATGTGAATTGCGGATTTAATGTTGTGAATTGCACAATATCATCTTTAAGGAAAACGTATTCCCGCCGGCGGACACCCGAACCGTGCCATTATACCTTTCGACAGCGGCGATGATATTTTCAATGCCCGTTCCGATCTCAAAAGGCTTGCCGTCAAAGCTGTTTTCAAGCTCGATAAACAACAGCTCTCCCCTGCTTTTGGTCGTTATCCTTATAGACCGCTCGTCATCGGGAAGCTTTGAAACGGCGCAAACCGCGTTGTCAACAGCGTTCGCGAAAATAACACAGATATCCGTTTCATCGATTTCGGGAATGGCGGAGCATTTTAGTTCGACTTTATCCGCAAGCGCAGAAAGCTTGTCCGTGAGGATTATATCGAGTATAGGACAGCCCGTGTGAAATTTAAGCTCCGAACTTTCACCGGTTTTGCTCAGCTCCGAAACATAGTCCGCTGCTTGCCGATATTGCTCCTTCCGAAGCAGCTCCCCTATGATCAGAATATGATTTTTCCAATCGTGCCGCAGCGATCTTGCGGTATCGTAATACGTTTTGACCTCGTTTGCGTATTGCTCGCTGTAACGGCGTTCCCTGTCATAAAGACGTATTTTTTCTCTCATTCGGAAATTATCGGCGCATTTCTTATAAGCGAATAAAACGCAAAAAACACTTGCAATTCCCAATCCCTGAACAAGCAGCAGTTCAATATCGCCGCCTATCTCAGATCGCGTGTCCACCGCGCTGTAAAGCACTCTGACGATGTACACTTCGACGACAAAGACCAACAGCAGCGGCACGAGAGCTATCATAATATTCCGAAAAACCGCGCGTTCGTTTTTTATTATCCGGTGAGCCGCAAAGAAAACAACGCAATAAGCCGCAAGCGACAGCAAATTCCCCATTACAAGCAATGCCAATCCCGCAAACGGAGTATTGAAGTCACTTATCAAACCGTCGATCAGCGACAGCAGCGAGTCAAAGACACCGTAACACAGCCACATTATTTCCGAAGATAAAACGCCGTAAAGAAATGCCTCACACCAATCCCCACAAAGCGCGAACCGACAGCATAAAATGACGCTTGAAATCGAACCGGCCAATCCGATAAAAAATGGCAGCGGAAGAGATATCGCCGCGAAATTAACAGCGGTAAACAGTAAAACGAGCAAGATATTTGTTTTTCGCGAAAGCAATTTGTACAGCCAAAATAATTGGAGCGCTGCCTGAGCCGCGCAGAAAAAAACGGATAAAATATCAGCCGCGTCCATTACCTTACCTCGTCGATATTATCATCAAGCTCGTCTATCAGAGCGTTCGTCAAAGCGTCCTTGCGGCCTCGCGAAAGCGGCAGCCTTTCACCGCTGCCGAGCGTTATTTCATTTGAATTATAGCTTGTGATATATTTTAAATTGACCAGATAGCTTCGGTGAGGCTTAAAAAAATCCGCGCCGAGCTTTTGTTCAAGCACCGATATTTTGCCGTAATATTCCACCATACTTCCGTCAAAAAGGTGCAGATTTATCTTACGGTTTATGACCTCGCAATATAAAATATCCGCCAGACGAATTATACGCTGTTCGTTTTTTTGAGTAACCATCAATTGTTTTCCGCCGGCATTTAACGAGCGCAGGAAACGCTGCATCGTATGCTCAAAAGATGTTTGGGAGAGAGGCTTTACGAGATAATCGAACGCTTCGTATTCAAACGCCCTATACACATCGTCCTTCATTATCGTGACAAAGATCAGGTTGCCCGCAAAACCTTTCTCTCTTAATATCTCCGCGGTTTTAAAGCCGTCCTGATCCGGCATCTTTACATCAAGAAATATCAGGTCGTTATCGCTGGCGTGTTCCATAAGCGCCTTACCGCTTATATATTCCGTTACCAGAAATTCTAAACGTTTATTGAGAAAAAACTCCTTTATTTTAGTATGAAGTTCATTGACAAAGAGCTTCTCATCGTCGCATATTGCTATCTTTACCATTTATCTCACCGCCCTTTTATATTATACAGCGTCGAAAACTTATTGTCAAGTTTAAAGATCTCCCTATATAACATTAAACCGTCCATTCACACTACGGGCGGTCGATGAGTGACACGACCACATCGAACACAGCCGCAAATAAGGGAGAGCCGCTTTGCGGGTCAGCGATACAGAAGTTTTTCAAACCGTCACAGACAAACGGCGGAATATGCAAAAACTCCTATTGCTCTTATGAAGCATTGGAGTTTTGAATTGTATGAGAATATCGGCTATGCCTATCGAAAACATATATGATCATTTGTAGATATAAAGGTAAAACAGAATATAACTGATGCGCTTGATTTGGAAATAATGTGAAATCGTACTCCATAAGATTTTTTGTTTAATCATCTTATTGCATCTATGCAAGCCCACCAATTGTCAATATAAACAAAAGCTCCCGATAAAATGGCAGAAAATCAGTTACATTTACCATATTTCGTAAAAAAGTTATTTTTTTGAAAAAAATATGAAACTAATAGCTATAAAATGTCGATATTAATTATGATGAGAATATTTAGGAAAGGGGGTATTTGTAATGGAGGACAATGAGATCGTTGATTTGTTTCTAGCCAGAGATGAAGAGGCAATTAACAAGACCGCGGAAAAGTACGGAAAAAAACTACGCTCACTTGCGTATTGTGTTTGCAAGGAAATAACCACCGCAGAAGAATGTGAAAACGATACATACCTTAAAGCGTGGGAGTCCATTCCCCCGCATACACCAAAAACCTATTTGTTCTCGTTTCTCGCTAAAATCACACGATGCATTGCCATAGACCGTGTGAAAGAAGAAACAAGGCAAAAGCGCAACGTCCAACTTTTAGCGTTGACGAAAGAGATTGAAGAATGTATGCCGAGTTTGTGCAATGTTGAAACCCAATTTGACGGGATAATCTTAGGCGAAAAAATAAGTAACTTTCTTCGCAGCTTGAATACAGAAAAAAGATGTATCTTTTTACGCCGATATTGGTTTATGGACAGCATATCAGCTATCTCAAAGCGTTATTCGATCAGCGAGGGGAAGATCAAATCGCTGCTTTTTCGGACAAGAAAAGCACTGTATGATTACCTTAACAAGGAGGGTTTATTATGACGGGGTTGGAATTTATTGAAAACATCAATTATGTTGATGACGATCTTATTTTTGAGGCGGAGAATTGGGTTCGCTCTAATGACCATAAAATAAGATATAAGTTTGGGGCGGCGATTTTGGCGGCGTGTTTGTGCTTGACAATCGGGTTGACGATAAACTATGCAAGAGGGGGAAATCATCCGATTGAGGAGGAAGAACTTAATGGATGCACATTAATACCGGGGGCTGACGAAATATATCCAACTATAATGGTAAACGGTACGCTTTACGAATGGCTGTTTGGAAAAGCGATCATTGATGAATTGCCTGTCGGAAGCACCTACTACGGCAAAATACGTCATACAGACGGAACGACGCCGGAAAAAGACCGCGAATTTGTTTCCACATTTTCGGCGGAGGGGCGTATTTTTGTTGCTCCCGATAAAGACCTTTTGTATATCGAATTAACAACGGATTGGCTTGAAAAACGACTGGTTACTTTCGAGCCGATAGCAACGTCGGAGAGGTATCAAGCGCAATTGGGATTGCAAGAATAAAAGATTGATATATCCGTTATAACTAAAGCTCAATAAAGAAGTATTCAGGGGATTTTAAAGAGGCTGCGCAGCGAAAGCTGCACAACCTCGATTTTTATGTTTGTGGTGCTGCATTGTTTGGAGTATTTGCAATCCACTACCGCTGAGGAACTCGCCACATTAAAGGTGTCAGCCGTTTTCTGCCCTGTTTCCTCAATAAATTGTTGGAAGAAGATGACAGTTGATTGGCTTTACAAGAGCGATTGCGAGTATTTCCGATAAATAAATGCTTGCTGAATTGTGTGTAAAATCGGCTATATTTTGCTGCTTCTCTGTGTAAATTTTTGGCTTTTTCAAGAAATTTTTATAAATTTACAAAAATAACTCGGTTGTTTAACAGATACAAAATGATTGACGAACGTGATGAAATATGATACAATTTACACAGACGAACAAAAACAGCAAAGAG
>DILZ01000051.1:0-5279 GCA_002425305.1 Ruminococcaceae bacterium UBA5579 | reverse complement strand
CAAAAGTAAACTTGTAAATAAACTGCCGCTTAAAGCTAGATGTTTTAAACTGCTCCAAAGGAGTGTATGGTCTGTCAATATAATTGATGGTTCGCCTTTCTATCGCACTCTTTCGATTTTTCCCTTGTCCATTTCATGAACCGTACCACACAACACATCAATATCTTCGGCGGAGTGCGAAGCGATCAAGATCGTTTTGCCTTGCTCCTTGAGGTCGAGGAGATATTGCCGCATATCCTTAACGCCGTCCTTGTCAAGCCCGTTCATAGGCTCGTCGAGAATAAACAAGTCGGGGTTTTCCATAATTGCCTGAGCAAGACCTAAACGCTGCCGCATACCGAGCGAGAATTTCCCGACCTTTTTCTTGTCGTCGGGATTTAAGCCGACTTTTTTTATTGCGTTCTTGATCTCGGTCTTGCCGATCCTGTTATTTAAAACCGCGAGAAATTTCAGATTATTGTACGCGGAATAATTCGGGATAAACCCGGGCGTTTCGATAATTATGCCGACGTTTTTCGGAATATCCGTATCCTTTCCGATCCTTTGGTCGTTGACGTAAATTTCCCCGGAGGTCGGCGGCACGATGCCGCAGATGCACTTCATCAGCATAGTCTTTCCCGAGCCGTTCCGCCCTATCAGACCGTGGACCTTTCCCTCTTCAAAGTCTATGCTCACGTTATCGAGGACGACGGCGTCCTTGAATTTTTTCGTAAGATTTTTTACAGAGATGGCGTTCATTTCATTCTCCTTTCACGTCGAGGCTCTTCTTGCGTCCGAATATCAAAACCGCCGCCGTCAGAATGACTATGATCCCTCCCAAAACGCCCGCGCAGTAGGCGAACGGCGGGTTTTTCGTAAGTCCTCCAACGTCGATATTGTCGAGCGTTATCCACGAGATAGGCGAAAACCACAGCAGCTTTCCCCACGAAAGATGATCGAGCTTCACCGCGCTGCTGAGCAGTACGATCGCCGAGGAGACAGTCAAGCCGAGGTATTGGGTTTCGCTGATCAGGTTCAGAAAGAAAATCGTAAGCCCGATAAACATTCCGCCGAGCCACGACATAAGAAATGTGAACCACACCGCCTGCAAGGGCTTGAAAAACGTCACAATGTCATATAGATACTTCTACGGCGTGAACTGTGCTTTCACGAAACTCAAAGATCGACATTGCGTCAAGCGTTTTTCCCCATTCCGGGCTTATCTCTCCACCGAAAACGGTAAGCAAAACAGAGATCACAAACAAAAACAAATAATAAACGGCGCTTGCGGCGGCTATGTACAAGATCTGTCCGCACAGCCATTTCATCCTGCCCGAGCGCATAAAAACAAACGTCTGGTTTGCGTCCGTAAACGGCGCGTTGCAGAACAGCAAAATAAGCGGAAGCGTATAGATGACCTTTGTGTGTCCCTGTGTAAACAAGAACGGAAATATCCAGATAGGCGTTTTTGTGCCAAGCTCCGCGGCTATATGACGCAGATCGTCCGCTCAGATAGATACCAACACCAACAACAAAACCGCTATACACCAAACGCGGTAATCCGTCTGCCATTTTCGCAGATTTTGTGCGCAAACAGAGCAGATGCACTTAAACGATTTCATTTCGTATCCTCCTTCTTACAACGATACCGAACACCACGCTGAAAACCGCCGCTATCGCCGTCATCAGCCCGAAGAAGTAAAAGAACCTGAACCAAACGCCCCACGACTCGTATGCCTGTGCCATTGACGCGTAGAACAGATTGAACCAGGGCGAGCGGCCGGATATCTGGAACGAAAAGCGCTCTATAACATAGCTTGCCACGAACGGACCGCACAATCCGACATATTTGTTCGGGAAAAATGCCGTCAGCGTCATTCACATTACGCTGTACATCGCGCAGCTTACGGAGTAAATAAACACCCGGTACATTATCTGAAGCCAGGGCGCTCCCAATTCGACGAAATACGCCGTGATAAAATCCATATAATTATTGTCCATTTCGAAAACAGGAAGGAAGAACGAAAGCACAAACGCGTACAGCATTATTCCTATAAACACGGTGAGAACAGTGGAAACATAACACATCACAACATTTGAAGCTATGTATTTTTTCTCTCCGCAGCGCGTTACGCAGCTTGTCGTTACGTCGCTTGTCCACTCTTTGGCAAAATTTGCCGCAAACGGCAGCGCTCCGCAAACGGCTATCAAGCCGCGCGTGTTGCTGAATCCCAACATTCCGACCACATCATCAACAACGTGGCCGTGTAACTTACCCTCCGCAACATAATGATCGCTTCCTATGACCGCCGCCGTCAAAATAATACTTATATAGAAAAGCGGACTTTTTATGACCTTCATAAAATGCGCCTTAAATATACCCATAACACACAGCCTTAGTAGCCTTCTATGAACACATAGCCCGTTTCTGGGTTTACAAATTTATACGCGTTTATCCCATATTTGCCGGGCTTCGACTTATAATAAACATATCCCGTTGCCTGCCACAGAGGCGTAAGCTCTTCCTCGCTGTTGTCGCTGTCAAGTTTTGAGGGGAAATACACGAGGCCTAACTTGTCATATTCGATAGTATAATCGTTCATTAAGATCTTGCCGTAAAAATCGCGCAGGGCTGTTTTCGCAGCTGCGGGAGAATATTTTATCGGCATTGTTCCTATCTCCTCTATCTCGTCAATGGGATATTCACATTTTATTCTTTCCACCCCTCGTCTTGAAACAACGACGTTAACCTTCGGTTGGTAGCCGCCCCATTGCAAATCGAAAAGTCTTTCTTCTTTTAGGGCAAAAGAAACGTTTTTGTATGTTGATGCGTAGGACACTATATAAAACTCATCATTTTTGGTGAAGGTGGGAATTTCTATCGAACTTTCCCCTTTATTTTCAGGATTATCACCTAAAACTCTGCCTTCTTCTTCACCGATATCCTCAGCCGTAAACGCAAAGATGCGCGGCTCGTCCAAATTTTTGATATCAAGACACTTTATCGCATCGTCCGCCGCTTCGCGCGCCTTTAAGCACGGAAAATCTTCCAACTCGCTTTCGACGTGCGGAAAAGCTTTGTATCTCAAAATCATATGCCCCGCGTAAATATCGCCCAAAGCGGAAAAAACAGAACCTTCCTCCTTATTGAATCTAAAATCGTTTCTGTGGACGATCAACGCACTGCCATCATCCGCAATATAATAGCCGTATCCATCATTGTCAAAGCGTTCGTTAACGATATTTTTTCCGCTAAGAAACTTGTCTTTCATTTCCGCGGCATTAAATACGCGCACCTTTGCCTTTATTATCGGCACCTCTGCGGGATATTCATACGCGGTATCCATTGTAAATTTAAAATCCTCAAGCTCGGCAGGCTCTTCCGGCGCGGAGCTGCCCTGCGCGGAATTGCCCTGCACGGAGCTATCCGCCAGCGCGGGGTCGCTCGGCTCGTTTATCGGCTTTCCCGTGGGGAAGCAGCCCGTAAGACAGAATGTCAGCAGGCAAATTGCGGAGATGGTTTTCAGTTTTTTGCTCATATGGTTTTCCTTTCGTTAAGATAAAGCGTGCCGCCTCATAACGTCCGCCCTCCCTATTTGGGGAAAAGCGTCTTTTCCGTATTCTGTAATATAAGCGAATTAGACCCCCTCTTCGTGACACCTTATTTTACATATTAATAATTTTTGTAGAATGTACCAAATACAGCACCTCGTTTTTGTCTGTATTGCCGTCAATTCTTAACAGATAACCGTCATATAGCCAACAGATCGTAGTGTGGAATTCGTCGATCTCCAGAACAAAGCCGTCGTTCTCCGCGTAGATCGACAACATATCAATTTCCGTGTCTTGCGTGTTGATAATACCCATATTCCCCGAGTGTATCACTAGTTGCTCAAAGATCACGCGTTGTTTGCCCCTATCGTATACCAGCTTTACCGACATATCCGAAACGAGGCGCTCCGTAATTCTCCAGCCGTTTACTTCGGGCAGTCCGTAGCATTCTTTGATGAAGGGCTTGTCGTCGGGGCGCTCTCCGATGAGTATCTTAGAAATGTATCTATTGTTAGCAAAACCGTATCTGCCCCTGTTCATTACCGCAGCCGCTGTTCCGCCGATAAGCACTGCCGCGACGATCCCCGACACGATGACGGCTCTTGCGCGTTTCAACGTCCAACGCTTTGAAACGCGTCCTTTTCTTATATCCCCCAGCATTTTGCGCTCCCACAGCCTGTACGAGAGCGAAAAGCGATGCATTTTCTCGACCTTCATCAGCTGCTCCTCGCGCTCGTAATGGGTTTCTTCAAACGCCTTATCCAGCTTTTCTTTAAATGTCATAAGTAATCCCCCTTCTTTGCAAAGCCTTTGCAAATCCTATCCGCGCACGCTGAATTAACTTTCGGATACTGTTTTTGGCAATTCCCATAGCCTCTCCGATCTCCTTAGGGCTCATCTCCTTAAACAAATACAGGTAAAGCATTTGGTAATCCCTGTTCGACAGCTCATTCATAGCGTCCTCGATCTCGTCTACCGTCACGTTCACGAGCGCGTTTTCATCAACGCGCTCCCCGGAGTTTAGCTCGTAGTGCTCCTCAATATCCTCCGTTTGATGACTGTTTCGTTTCCGATATATATATCAATGGCACGGTGCTCTGTAATACTAGCGAAATAGCCTCCCCTTTCGTGACGGGGTATTTGTGAAACTTTTGAAATATTGTTGATTATCCATAAAAAAGAGTCCTGAACAGCGTCCTCCGCATCCGATTTGTTGTGCAAAACGCCGAATGCGACCTTAAACATCATTTGTCTGTATTCGGTAAACAGCTCGCTTATCAGTTTGTCGTCCGTTTTTTTTGACATACTTTAGACTTCCCTTCGAGCCGATTCGACTTAATTATAACACGAGCGTTGAAAATGTCAACAATCGAAGAAACAGAAAAAGGGCTTCCGAAGCTCCGCCGCAAAAAGCAGCAGAGCCGCGAAAGCCCATTATTTCAAGCCTTTTTCGGCGTTTCTGTGCCGGAGCGGGCTTTTTCTTTTTGTATCAACGACAGCTTTTACATAGACGACGGTTATCACAAATTTTGAGCGACAGGTGATCCGAAGTTAAGCGGAACGGATTTCTCCGTCCGCGATTTCGATTATCCTTCCGCACTGCTCGGCAATGCCCTTATCGTGCGTGACCAAAACAACGGTCTTTCCCTCGGCATTCAGTTCTTTGAAAACATTCATAATATCTGCGGCGGTTTTGCTGTCGAGAGAACCCGTCGGCTCGTCGGCGAGGATAATTTTCGGATCGTTGA
>DILZ01000138.1:3805-3925 GCA_002425305.1 Ruminococcaceae bacterium UBA5579 | reverse complement strand
TAAAGGTTTATATTTTGTAAAACGGCTATTTTCACAAACTGTAAAAGTAAGATACTTTTTCGCGGAGGTTTTTAAATGAAAGAATTTACGGGTTTCAAAAGGGGGGTCGATCTCGGCGGC
>DILZ01000138.1:461-3693 GCA_002425305.1 Ruminococcaceae bacterium UBA5579 | reverse complement strand
CCCAGCGGCGAGTTTATCGAAAGCGGATTCCGCTTCCTCGGATTTGCCGTGGACGAATGTGCGAAGCGCGGCTTGAATATTGTTCTCGATCTCCACAAGACTGCGGGATTTGTGTTCGATAACACGGACTGCTTTGACTTTTTTGACGACCAAAGGCTTCAGGATATGTTCGTGAAGCTCTGGCTTGAAATGACGCGCCGTTTCGGAACGCGCGAAAACGTCGTTTTCGAGCTGCTCAACGAGGTCACCGACGAGGCTGTCGCGGGTAAGTGGAACAAGATCGCCGCGCGGACTATCGGTGAGATACGCAAGGTGAACGCCGATATACGCATTATAATCGGCGGCATACATAACGACAGCATTTACGGCTTAACGCTCCTCGAAAAGCCGGATTTTGACAATATCGTGTTCACGTTCCACTTCTACGACCCGCTGTTATTCACGCATCAGAAGGCGTATTGGGTGCCCGAGATGCCCTCGGATTACACGATAGAATATCCCGTTTCGGAGAAAAAGGTGCTGGAGGAATCGAAAAGGCTCTTCGTGGATAAGTACATCGACGGGTTGATTATGTCGGACAAACCGCTGTCGACGGAGTTTTTTGAGAGAATGTTCAAGGAGGCGTGCGAGATAGCGGAGAAGAACGGCGTTCCGCTCTATTGCGGCGAGTACGGCGTTATCGACCGCGCCGATACGCAAAGCACTCTCAATTGGTACGGGGATATTCACGCGGCGTTTGAAAAGATGGGGATAGCCCGTGCCGCTTGGAATTACAAACAAAAGGACTACGGCATAATTGACGAGCATTACGACGACATTCGCAAAGAGCTTATAAAGCTGCTTTGATTTTGGGAGGATAAGCTGATGAAATACGGACATTTTGACGAACAGAATATGGAATATGTTATAACGCGCCCCGACACGCCATCGCCTTGGGCGAACTACTTAGGCGATCCGAATTACGGCGCGATGATATCCAATAACGCGGCAGGATACAGCTTTGAGAAAAGCGGCGCGAACGGACGCGTTCTGCGCTTCCGCTTTAACAGCAGCTCGAACGACCTGCCCGGACGCTACATATATATCAAGGACAGCGGCAGCGGCGAATATTGGAGCGGTTCCTGGGCGCCCGTCTGCAAGCCGCTTTCGGAGTTTAAGAGCGAGTGCCGCCACGGTACGGCTTATACCGTCATCTCCTCGGAATACAAGGGGATAAAAACCGAAACCTCTTACTATGTTCCGCTCGGGAAAACCTACGAGGTTTGGGCGTGCAAAATAACGAACGCGGACTCCCAAACACGGACGCTTTCGGTTTTCGGCGTGTGCGAATTTGTCAACGACAACAACTACGAGCAGGACGGCGTTAATCTTCAATACACACAGTTCATATCACACACCTATTACAGCGACAACGTTCTCACTCAAAGACAAAACGAGCTGCAGGGCGGACTTACGCGCTTTTTGGGGCTTGCGGGCGAAAAGGCGGACGCTTTCTGCGGCGACCGCGAGAAGTTCCTTGGCGTTTACCGTGGCTACGGAAACCCCGCCGGGGTCGAGCAGGGTCTGAAAAACGATATCAATTACTGCGGCAACTCCGTCGGCGCGCTTCAAAGCGACATTACGCTTGAGGCGGGCGAAACGCGCGAGTTCGTCTACATTGTCGGACAGAAAAGCGAGGACGAGGCGCGGAAGATACTCTTCCGCTATGAGGACAAGGGCACGGTCGAAAAGGAGCTTGAGGAGCTTAAGAGCTATTGGCACGGCAAGCTCGGCAATCTGCGGGTGCACACGCCCGACAGCGACTTTAACAATATGGTGAACGTCTGGAACGCGTACAACTGCTTTATTACTTTCACCTGGAGCAGGGCGGCTTCGTTCATCTACTGCGGACTTCGCAACGGCTTCGGCTACCGCGATACCGTTCAGGATATTCAGGGCGTTATCCACCTCGCTCCGGAAATGGCAAAGGAACAGATAGTGTTTATGCTGTCGGCGCAGGTAACAAACGGCGCGGGACTGCCGCTCGTTAAGTATACACACGACGCGGGCAACGAAAACACGCCCGACGATCCCGAGTACGTCAAGGAAACGGGACATCCGTCCTACCGCGCGGACGACGCGCTGTGGCTTTTCCCGACTATCGAGAAGTACATCAGCGAGAGCGGCAACGTTGCGTTCCTCGACGAGGAGATATTCTATGCGAACAACGGCGAAAAGGGGACGGTTTACGACCACCTCAAGCGCGCAATCGACTTCTCGATGAACAACCTCGGAAACCACGGAATGCCCGCGGGACTTCACGCGGACTGGAACGACTGTCTTCGCCTCGGCAAAAAGGGCGAGAGCACATTTGTGGCGTTCCAGCTGGTTTACGCGATAAAGATACTCAAGTCCTACGCGGAGCTGAAAAACGACAACGATTATATAAAATACCTTGATGAGATAGGCGCGAAACTTGACGGTATCCTCGCAAAGTGCTGGAATGAGGACCGCTTTATCCGCGGCTACAAGGAGGACGGCGAGATAATCGGACAGCGCACCGATCCCGAGGCGTCTATGTGGCTCAATCCGCAGTCGTGGTCGGTTATTTCGGGCTACGCGACTAAGGAGCAGGCGACGCTCGCCCTCGACAGCGTGGAGCGCGAGCTGAACACGCCCTATGGCGCTATGGTAATGTATCCTCCCTACGCCGATCACGCTTTCAAGGGTGCGCTTATGCACTGCTTCAACCGCTGCGTCAAGGAAAATGCGGGCATTTTCTCGCAGACGCAGGGCTGGTTGATTCTCGCGGAGGCAAAGCACGGACGCGGCGATATGGCTTATAAATATTGGAAGGAAGCGTCGCCCGCGACCTACAATGACAACGCGGAGCTGCGCGAAATGGAGCCTTACGTTTACGGTCAGTTCGTAGAGGGCAAGGACAGTCCGTTTGCGGGCAGAGCGCACGTTCACTGGCTCACCGGCACCGCTTCCACCGTTATGGTCGGCACGGTAGAGGGAATTTTAGGTCTTCGCCCGAACGCGAAGGGTCTTGTTATCGATCCCTCCATTCCGTCCGCCTGGAAAGAGTTCACTATGGAAAAGACCTTCCGTGGCAAGCATCTTAACATAGTTGTAAAGAACCCGAATGGCGCTCAAAGCGGAGTGAAGTCGATTTTGGTGAACGGCACCAAACTTTCCGAAAATCTTATCACAGAGGACATTCTAAAGGCCCGCAAACGGACTGTCCTTG
>DILZ01000138.1:256-430 GCA_002425305.1 Ruminococcaceae bacterium UBA5579 | reverse complement strand
TTTTAAAATTTTCTTAAAAGCACTTTACAAATGCGATGTTTTGCTGTACAATATCTTTAGAGAGGTGAGCGTATGGAGTTACCGGAGGAGCTGCGAAGCAGGATAAACGAGCTTGCCTCGCGTGAAGATATACGAACGCTGAAGGCTTCGGCGGCACGCCTTTCCGAAAGCTAT
>DILZ01000138.1:0-120 GCA_002425305.1 Ruminococcaceae bacterium UBA5579 | reverse complement strand
ACCGGCACGGGTGCGGGCGCTGTCGCGGCGGCGCGTCTGACGGGCTGCGATAACGTCACCTGTCTTGAACGAGAAGAGACTATGCTGGAGCTTGGACGCGAGCTTTGCGGGAGCGCGGGG
>DILZ01000053.1:1889-18348 GCA_002425305.1 Ruminococcaceae bacterium UBA5579 | reverse complement strand
CGTCAATACAAAGCCGATAAATCCGCTTTACTATTGGCGCAGTTTCCTCCTCTGTACTCTGTTCGTCATTTGATTGAATGTGTAACTTCGCTAAAATAGCCTGTTTATTCATTTCAATTCTATTTTGATAGGCATATCCCAAAATAAAATCAAAAGCAACATACTAAAAGATTATTTCAACAGTGCCGAACTTTGTAAGAAAAACAAATCCGCCTGCCGCGATACCCATCAAAACTTTTACCAGGTTATCTATAAAACACCTGCTTATTTTTAACATAAAAATTCCTCCGATTCGTCTAGCCTAAAACGAATTTCCTATTTTATAACCCTATCTTATTACACACAACGCTCCCTTATCCATCTCGCAAACGGTATCGCACAATACGTCAATATCCTCGGCGGAGTGCGAAGCGATCAAGATCGTTTTCCCTTGCGCTTTCAAATCGAGGAGATATTGCCGCATATCCGCAACACCTTCCTTGTCAAGACCGTTCATAGGCTCGTCGAGAATTAAAAGCTCCGGGTTTTCCATTATCGCCTGAGCAAGCCCTAAACGCTGTCTCATTCCAAGAGAATATTTTCGGACGTGGCGCTTTAAATTAGGATCAAGACCGACTTTTTGCATTATGTTTTTTATGTCGTTTTTTGATATTTTTCCGCGCAGATCGGCTAATAATTTCAAGTTTTTAAATCCAGAATAATACGGAATAAACCCCGGCGTTTCAATAATTATACCGACATTTTCAGGAAAATCGCAGTCCTTGCCGATGCGTTTTCCGCCGACAAAAATATCTCCGCCGGACGGCTTTACGAAGCCGCAAATGCACTTCATCAGCATTGTTTTTCCACTGCCATTTCTGCCTATCAGTCCGTGTATTTTCCCGCGTTCAAAATGTACGGATATATTTTTCAATATTTCATTTTTTTGCAGGGTTAAATTAACATTGTTTATTTCAATCATAGTTAGCTGTTCTCCATAAATTTAAGTTTTTTCAAAGCAATGAAATTTCCCGCGACAAGCACTGCAAGCAATACACCGAAGTACAAGAAAGAAGCCCATATCGGATAGATCGGTTCGCTTAAAATTTCCGTGTAGTGAAGCCAGATTATCGTGTTTGCAGTGGGGAACGCCCATTTTATCGGCGAATAAAGCGATGTTGTGGCAGTGCCCAGAGCCATTGCGAAAATCGCTCCGGCAAGCCCAACAGAGCTGCCGAACAAGATCTTCAATACATAAATTATCAGTGCCAGAGTCAATAAATATTCTGCTAAAAGCACACTTGTCTGCCACAACGCTTTCATCATAGGTATCTGATTATATAGGTTGGACGGCAGCAAATGACTGTCAAAGTTTCCTGCCTCATTCGGAAAACGCGCGTTGTATTTCCGAACGGCTTCGCTCCATTCCGTTCCGAAATGTCCTCCGGAAAACAACATACTTGAAGCAAAAACCGCTCCCATAAATGTCACAATCGCCATTATCAGGAACAGTATCTGTCCGCACAGCCAGTCCCTTTTTCCTGTTCGGGAGATGTAGAACATAGAGTTTCCGCCAAATTTCGGATAATCCGATAACAAAACCAAAAAAACAATTGGCATAAAGAGGGTCAACGCTCCCGAATTTCCCACGGCTATATATGGCTCGAAAACTATCATCGTATCGCCGAATTTCTCCGCACGGGCGGCGAGCGGGTCGATAGCGAGTGTTTTTATGAATATTAGCAAAACGCCCAAAATTATTATACGCGGATTGGTTATCCAACCGACGTATTCCGTCCTAGCCACTCCCCATATTTTACGCACCGCAATCACCTCGCTTCTGCATTATAATTATAAACATTGCGAAGAATACCGCAGCTGTTATTGCGAAAAACAGCGCTGTTGTGCGTTGTTGTGTGGAGTATGTTATCCATAAAAGCCCGTCCGGGTTTACAATATTTATAAATCTCAGCATTGCCTTATCAATATGTTCAAAGTCCGCATAGGCATTTTGAGATAACTTTTGTACGGTTTGCATAAGCGCATATTTTGCGAAAAACGGTATGCACATTATGAGATATTTGTTGTTCAGAACGCATATGCAGAACATCGCGGGAATGCTCCAAAACGCTCCGAAAAGCCACACTCCCAAAACCAGCTTTGGAAAATCGAATGCTATGTCCTTAAGAAATTCAGCCTCGTAACCCGTCATTCGGGAAACTCCCGGAAAAAGCATTGCGACCGCGCCGCTGAAAATAACATAGCCAAGCGTCATTGCCGTGCCTCCGGAGATCACTCCCGAGAAGAATCTCGTTATACTGTATTTTAATTTGGAAGTTCGGAATATCTGAAAGCGCACGGCATTTTCTTCGCGCTCCGCCGTCATCAGCGGTACGAAGCAGAACGCTGTAATTATCGGCGCAAATAACGTAAACCAGCCGCCCCGCGCATTCTGTATGACCATAATACTGCAAAGTTCATAGTGAGATGTTAATTCTTCACCGGAAAAGTCCGTAAGAGCACGGAACGCCGAGTAGCGGTTCTGCGTGTCGAAATCCGTATAAATCGGGGCTGAAAACAAAAGCAAGATCGTCATTCCCACGCACAGCCAAAAACCGCGCGAGGTCATTATTTTTCGAAAAGAAACAATTAGATTTCTCATAGATCAAGCCTCCGTTTTGATACTTCTGTTAACGTCCGCCCTCAAATTCTCCGGTAAGCGCGTTTACATAAGCGACGTATCTTATATTGTCGTTCGGATTATACAAGGTCAATTTCCATGACGGGTAGGTGGGATACCTCGTTTCGCCGACCTTGTTGCTTTTACCTACATTGGACTTTCGGCGAAAAAGCAGCTCGGCGTCAGTTACCTCAAATCCAACATATTCGGTCATTTTTTCCGAAACGGTTTTGACGGCTTCCTCAAACGGCACAAAATCCGAATATTGCACTTCATCATACGCTTTGTACGCATTGAACGACGCGTATATATGGTCAACGTCACCGCTTTCCACCATAATGCCGTATGACATATCCCTGTTAAGCCCGTCAATGTCGCAGCCGTCCCAAACATAATTAAAATGTATCCCGTCATATATTCTTGAAGTCATTAGTTCAAATCCATAATGTTCATCGTCAAGCTTATAAACATGCACTTGGTAGACGTGTATTCCAAATACGGGCTCAGCCAAACAGGGAATGGACGCGACATAATTTTCAAAAAAAAAGACGGCGTCTTTTATCGAGATTTCCTTATCATCAAGCAATTTAAACGTCTCTTCGCTGTCCGGCGGATATGTGCCGACAGCTTCAAATTCAATATCGGGATCAGCGTCGGGAGCAAACAGTCTGAATTGTTCATACGCATAATATTTATCCTCTCCGCGCAGGCTCGCGGTAAACCTGTTGCACACGCCCTTGTTGAATACACACCAATCATTTCCGAACGGGCTGCGGAAATGTAAGGAAACGCTGTTTTCACGCATAAACTTCTCCTCGGTATACGTCAAAAAATGTATAACTTCCTGATTGCCAAGCGTGCCGTTCATATACGCATTATAATTGTCTTCATTTTTAAGGGAGTGATATCTTGTCTTGAAAACATCCTGCTCGTTGGGGTCTTCATCATCAAAATAAGCATGTGCATACAAGCAATTTTCGTCAAATTCATGATCGGGAAAAAGATACTTAAAAACGCTTCTGAATTCCTCAAGCTCCTTTTCGGGCGACAGCTGATAAGCCGAGCCGTTGTAAAACTCACACAGATGATCGATCTCCTTTGGCACGGAAGCATAAAAATAATCGTCGCTCACCTTCAAATTCGGATATTTATCTATGATCTCCCGTACTTCTTCTTTTGTGTAATCGACGCGCGGATTTCCGTGCACTGTGACAGGCTCGACGCCAATGACCGCGTTTGACGTTTCGTCTGCGGAACTGCCGGATGTAACGATTGAATTTGTATTCCGGCTGTTGCAAGCTGTACAGTAGATAAGAATTATTATAGATAGAAATGCCGCCAAAGCCGTTGCTGAAATACGTCTGACGAGTTTTTTCATAAAAAATCCTCCTTGATGTCGCAGGGGATAACTTCCCATTTTATTCCACCGAAAGATCCCTTCACTTATAAAGACAGCAAAAAAGACGTTTGGTCACCCTCGTTTTTGAATTTTGTGAATTTCCACAAAACACGCGAGAGGTTTTTGGTGGTTTTAACTAGCTGCTTATACCGACTTGCTATCACTGTAAACAGTGATCTTTTCGGTCTTGCCGTTCTTGTCCGTCAGCGTGAATATCGTTTTCAAACGATATTTTCCGCCTGACAGACCCGTTTTCGTGTTTGACATCGCAAGCACATTAGAGTATACTGTCTTTGTCCACTCCGCGCCGTTGTATGTAGTCCATATCCACAAGAAGCCTTGCTTTTGGAGATACTGCTCGGCGGTGATCGCCACCACATCCGAATAACCTCGTGTTGAGCTTTGGCAGTTTGCCGTTGTTCCGCTTATGAAATTTGGAAAAACCATATTTTTCCCTTTCTACTCTTAACGTTTTGAACATCCCAATTACAACAGGTATTTTGCAATTATTATCTTAAATCAACGATTTTTGTAGAATATGCCAAATTCAGCAACTCTTCTTTGTTTAAATTGCCTTCTGCACTTAGAAGATAACCATTGTAAATCCAATACAAGCCGCAGTCACCGTGTTGAAAAGCAATAAAGAACCCGTCTTCCTCCTCATACAAGGACATCGGCTCAATAACCGCGTTTTCGGTATTCACGGTGCCCATATTTCAAGTGATTATCATTTGCCCTAACGAAATCTTCTTATCACCACGCTTATAATTTGTGAAAATGGTGATATCGTTTGTGTCTTGGTAAATGATTACCCACCCGTCCTCCTCGGACAGACCGTAGTATTCTTAAAAGCGGGTCTTATCGGATGAAAGGTTCGACATAAAAAGCTCCGAATACTCGCGCTTATCGTTAAAGGAAAATTGTCCGATCGTTATTCCGACCACTGCGCCGGCCGTCAAAATAAAGGTGACTGCCACAACAAAAAAGCTACGGTCAAAACTCTCCTTACCTTACGAAGCGACTATGCGGGCACGGGGCGACTCTTCCGAAGATTTTTCAACATTCTGCGTTCCCATATTCTGTAAGCAAGCGAAAACTTGTCGCCGATTTTTACTCCTGATCTGATCATAACAAACGTTTTTTACTATCTCAGTTACATATCTTACCCTATCATCGGCGGGAATCTTAGAAACCCTCTTAAGATTGTTACTTATATGTAAAAAGGTTTCTTGAACAGCGTCTTCCGCATAGGCATTGTTCTGCAAAATGCCGAGAGCAATTTTAAACATTATCTGCTTGTACTCCGTGAACAGCTCGCTTAGCAGGCTATCGTACGTTTTTTTCAGCATTCGCTCACCGCCCGATATTCTTAGTTGCAATTTTTTTATAAACCTTTTTCGAGAAAAAACAATAGCGCAGAGATACCGTTCACCACCTGGTTACCACAGTCGGGCAGTACACATTAGAATACTGCCCGATATTTTTATATGTATGTTACTCACCCAAAAGCTTTTAATTGCTCTCATTGTCATCATCTTGAACGGCGAAAATATTCACTATGTCCAAGAGCGCGTCCGTCATCTCCACATCGGACACTCCCATCTGTGCTTTCATAGCCGCCATTGTGTCCTCAATGCTGTCAACCTTTACCTCTCCCGATTTAATTTTATCCAACACCGTTAGAATATCTCCCGTCATTTCATTTATAGATTTTTTCTTTTGAGGAATTCTATCTCCGACACTTGCCTTGTAAAGCTCGTACACATCTCGAAGAATTTGGTTGAAGCGCTCTGAAATTCTGAACCGAAGAAAATCGTCCTCGTTCACGACAGTTTCATTCAGATAATTCATAGCATTGTCAAAGTCGTCGGGCTTTGGCTTGTTGTACGAGTAATAATTCTCGATACCGCGCTGTGCAATCGTCAGCATATTGTTGACCGTTCCTATATACGGCGCGGCAAGCTGCCGAACATAAACATCAATAGAATTTATAAGATTGGAGAATTCCTTATGTTCAATCAAATCACTGATAAATTCGATTGATATTTATGTTAGACAGCTTTTTGCTGGATTTTGGAAATGACGGAACTCTAATTTATTGGATTTGTGATGGTTATCTGTTTAAAAATTATTTCAATAAAAACAAATTTTATATCTTAATGCACAAGCAACACAGGTAATGATAGCATACCTAATAGTGACAAGATAATGTTTTCCGAAACAAACTTGTCTGCCGAAAGCGGAGACCACCCATCTGAAATTTATACCGAAGTTTTCAATTTCGGGTGCGCTATGAACCTATTGACCGGATCGGCATCAAATAATGGTTATGTGTCTATCAATACGCGGATACTGGAATACAGTGGAATACCGATGGAGTTTATTTTGGTGACATCAGCCTACTCGGATTATCTTCTCTCGAATGAGCTTATGAAAATGCGTACTATGGTTATGCAAGACGGTGAATTGTTGGAACACACCTTAAAAAAAGAAGGAGAACCGGCAATTTATAGCGATGTGTATGTGACCCCGAATGCAAACTTTTCCTCTATCTATTTTAAACCGCTATGTAATTATGAATATTCTGCGGTAACGGTGATCTGCGAATATCTTCCCGATGATATCCCGAAAGCAAGTCCCGGTGAATACTGCGGTACCGTTGCATTCTCTAAACTGATAAAAACTCCCGCGAACACAGTCCCCAATACTGAAATGTCAGCCGCGAATTACGAGGCTTTGTTCGTAAAAACCGCCAATAATCGCCCATAGAATTTGTGCAAGTATACAGAATTTAAAAATCAATGTTACAAACGCACAAATAATCTGTCTTTAAAGATAGAGGGAGAAATTTATTGGAACAAAGCAATGCACATATTTTCCCAAGCACAACAAGGAGGATTTTATGAAAAAACTAATATCAATTATCTCGGTTATAACAGCGCTTTCTCTGCTTACCGCTTGCAGCAGATCCGGCGACGTGTATGTGTCGTTGTCGGAAAGCTCTTCGGATATGGGCTTGTCTTCGGAGGTGGACTTGTCCTCGGAAAACAATTCGTCAACCGTACCGGATAAACCGTTATGTAATGTGTCCGCAGATTTTTATTATGACGGCTCTCCATCACATATTATGAATTCAATGAACACGGTCGATAGCAATTATTTGTATACTTTAAATTATATGTATTCGGTGCCCGGGGAGAAACACTCGATGGCGTTAAAGCTTGATCTGCAAAGCGGAGAGCTTGAAGAAATGTGCAACGTTCCCGGCTGTCAACACAACCAATCCGAATGTATTCACCGCAGGCAAATGTGGCCGACCCGCGCGTTTGGAAAAGAATTACGTTACGTATACGGAAATCGGCTGATGTCATTTGACGGTACAAAACATACCGTGCTTTTTACCAATAATATCGTTACTCAGATAGGAGATCCGTCGGCACCAATCAGCGGAGAAATTGCGCCGGTCAGCATAGTAGGTGACATATGTGATTTGGGAGGATTTGTAATATCCGAGAATAAAACATACCTCCAAGGAGGCAATATTGTTTTTGTATTGGATAACGATACCTTTACTGCCGGAAATCCCATTAAAGCGGGAGATGATGATATCTATTCAATGTGCGTATACAACGATATCGTGTATGTCAACAATTCCGTAAACGAGCTGTATATGGTAGACATTAAAACCGAAACCGTGAAAAAATTAGGAGATAAGATCGTTGCTCCCTCTGTTTACAATGAAAGATTGTACTATATAAAATGGGACGGCTCCGTTCCTTACCTTTGCAGCGCGTCATTGGACGGCACAGACGAGCAGGTCGTTCTGGAGGATTGCTATGTCAACTATGTGATAAAAGATGACAATGTATTTTATTCACAGTTCTCATCCGACAGAGCGCTTTATATGTATTCTCTTGATAAAAAGGATAAAATAAAGCTTTCGGATATTGATATGCCCGACATCGTTTCCGCTGAGCATATCGACCGCGTTTTTGCGGTGGGGTTCGATAATATTCAGTCATGGCTTTCTGCTGACGGCAGCGATTTTTCTTCGCTAAAATACGAAAAAGAGAAAATTTGAGGAGGTGCGCCGTTGATCAAATTTGAGCTTTTGCGAATGTTGAAAAGCCGTCTTGTATGGGTCGCGGCAGCGGTTCTCGTAATATATTATGTTGTTATAACCGGCTTTATTGCGGGCGGTTCAATGAATTCCGCACGAAATACGGATAAACAAATAAATACTTATCTGGCGCAATTTGACGAAATGGATAAAGACGTTCTTATAGAAACTCTTCAAAACAAAGCGCTGGAATTGACAGAGTTTGTTTTCGCACCCGAAAACGCCGATCGCATTCATACCGAAAAGGGACACTACGGCGCAACACTTATGGAGGATTTCGTCATTACTGTGAATGCGGCTGAAACAGTGCAATATCTGCTGCGCGATTATCCCGAAAAAATGACGGAAATAGTAAACAGAAGCCGCGAAGCGATCTCACGGCTAAGCGAAAATGAATATGCTGTAAAGGAACAGCAGAAAATCATTTCACAATATAACCGTGTCAGGCATTTCGGACTTCGAAGCGGCAAAGCGGCGGCAACGTGGCTTTCTATGCAAAACAATTATAGTTACTTTGGTATTCTGCTTATGCTTGTGATACTTATGTTATCTGCCGAATGTTTCACCTGCGAATACTCGCGCGGTATGAACGGAATGGTATTCGCAACCCCGAACGGGCGGCTGAAATTGTTCCTCGTAAAGCTGTCGGCGATGATGATCGTCGCGGCGGCGACGGTGTTTTTATATGCCGCAGCCGATATTGTTACATCAATTTATTATATGGGAGCCGAAATGCTTGGCGAGCCGCTTCAGGCGGTATCGGAATTTCTGGGCTGTCCGTTTTCGATAACGATTTTGGGATATATCGCGGCGAAGCATATGTTGCTGCTTTTTCTGCTTTTTACCGTCATCGGAGTGAGTGCGTTGGTTTGCTCGTTCATCAAGCATGGTTTTGCAGCAGCGGCAGTAAGTGTTCTGCCGTATATGGCGGGGTTTTTCGTGTGGAGAAATTTGCTTATACACCCGGACGATGTTTTCGTTTTGGAGAGTCTTTCACAGCTGAGACTATGGATGCCGGTTTGTTTTATCGACATAAATTACTATTTTAAGAAATTCGACTGCGTTGAATTTTGCGGAACACCTACCGAACGCCTAACGATCTGCATTGCGGTTTCGGTACTGATATTTACGTTGACAACGATATTAGCCGCTTCCCGATACGGAAAGCCGGGGCGTCTGAAAGGATAATCATATGGAGCTTAGATTTGACAGTGTAACAAAAAAATACGGAAAAAAACTTGCGCTTGACGGTTTTACTCTCACCTTGAACGAGGGAGTATATGCATTGCTGGGACCCAACGGCGCTGGAAAAACCACGCTTATGAATTGCATTACCGACCGTATCAGACCGACAAGCGGCGCTGTCTTTTGGAACGGGGAGGATACGCGGAAAATGGGCGCAAGATTCCGCGCGAAGCTGGGTTATCTGCCGCAAAGCTTTGGCTTATATCCAAGCTTTACCGCCAAGCAAATGATGGAGTATTTTTCTAAGCTCAAAAACGTGCGGAACGCGGCGGAAGAAACAACTCGACTACTGGAGCTTGTAAATCTCACCGAAGATGCAAATTGTAAGGTGGGCGGGTTTTCGGGCGGAATGCTTCGCAGGCTGGGAATAGCCATTGCACTTTTAGGCGCTCCCGAGGTGCTTATCCTCGACGAACCAACGGCGGGTCTTGACCCTAAAGAACGAATACGCTTTTGCAATCTCATAAACGAAATAAGCGAAAACCGCATAGTTATTTTTGCGACACATATTGTTTCAGATGTGGAAGCGATAGCAAAAGAAGCGGTACTGCTGCGAGGCGGAAAAATCATCTTAAGCGGAGATCTGCAAACGCTCATAAATTCCGTATACGAAAAAGTGTGGCTGTCCGATCAGCCAAACTCCGACGAGGCGTTACAAAACGATTTCAGAATATCCAACATCAACAAAACAGAAAACGGAGTCAGCCTCAGGATCGTATCGGACGGAAAACCGTTTGACAACGCCGTCCGAACAACGCCCTCGCTTGACGACGTTTATTTGTATTATTTTGCTGAAACCGCGGAGGAAGAAAATGAGCGGACTGATTAAATCGGAAATGTACAAGCTGCTGCTTGACCGAAAAAAGTGGCTGCTGATCATCATAGCTTTTGGCATTAAATGCACATTCGCCTTTTTCACGATGCGTATAAACGTCGGGTTCTCTGCCGGTATTTATCGGGAATATATCAATATACTTTCGGAAACCCCGGAGGAAAACCGTGGGGAATACATTGAAAAAGAAAAGTGTCGATTGGAAGAAATTATCTCAGCAAAAGCACAAACAGAATCTGATTATCATAATGATATTATTTCGCTTGACGAATTTAAAGCATATATGAACAGTTACTATGATGCCGAACATAAACAGCCCGCATTTGAGGCTATACTTGAAAAGTATCAACGTTATTCCGAATTGCCGGACGAAGAGCGTATCTATTATTACGATCTTGATATTCAAGCGCTGCTTGGTTATCTGGGATTTGATTATTTCCTGTTCCTGTTCGCCGTGATTTTCATTGTGCCATGCTTTTGCGGCGAATATTCCTGCGGGATACACCCGCTTATTTCGGTGACCGAAAACGGGCGAGGAAAGCTGTACTTTGCTAAGATCACAGCCGCAATATTCGTTATGGCAATAATAAGCCTAATGTTCTGCACGGCAGACTTTGCGATATACGGAATAAAGTTCGGATTCGAAAATTGCGGAATGCCGATCCAAACCGTACGACGCACTCTGTTTAATTTTCCCGCCATTTCCATAGCGCAGTATCTGGTGCTTAATACGGTTATAAAGGTGCTTTTCGACGTTTGTCTTGCAACGGTGATATGCTTGATGTCGGTGTTGCTAAAGAGTGC
Organism: Ruminococcaceae bacterium UBA5579; assembly: GCA_002425305.1. Taxonomy (GTDB): domain Bacteria; phylum Bacillota; class Clostridia; order Oscillospirales; family Ruminococcaceae; genus CAG-115. Next base: position 7,289 of record DILZ01000053.1, on the reverse strand, counting down.
GATATTGACCGCGTTCGCAGTTGCTGCCGCCGTACTTATGCCGTGGCTGATGAATTCTTTGCTGCCGCAGTGGATAAACCGCATTTCCGTGGGCGCGGGTCTTAGCGGCACCCTTTTAACCTGTTCCGAAAATGTGTTGTTGGCAGTACTGTCAATCGTGTTCCATATGATAATCACAGTAATGTTAGGCTATATTTTGTGGTGTCGTACATAGATGAAATTGCTGTTAAACGCTATTTGATAAATTCCCTGTCTTGATGCTACCTTCAGGCGCTAGTGTAAACAATGCGGTGTGAGTTAAAGTCCCGTCATCTGCACCACTAGTAATTGCAAAATTGCCCCCGCTTTAGTTGGGTAGCGATACAGAAGTTTTAAAATCGTTACAGACAAGCGGCGGGATATGCACAACACAAAAGAAGCGGGAGAGCATATAGCTTTCCCGCTTCTTTTGTGCTATAAAAACTACGGCTTATTTACCATGCTCCACCAACAGCCTATCCATGCCCGGCTTTTTTCGCCTCTTCCGCAAACGCGTCCGCAAGCGCCGCGGTGTTTCCTTTTTTTCGCGGACTTCCGTTTATCACTAAAACATTCACAACATTTCTCCTTTAATTACTTCAAATTTTCACCGAAGAATTTTTCAAGCTTGTCAAACGGAATAATATCCGTTCTGTCGTAGAGATCGGTGTGAACGGCGTTTGGAATAATGAAAAGCTCTTTATTTTCCGGAACGGGATTGCCGTTCATCATAGCGGCAAACGCGTCCTTGCTGAAATAGCACGAGTGCGCCTTTTCGCCGTGCATTATCAACACCGCACCGCGAATTTCGTTTGTGTAATGCAGCAGCGGCATATTCATAAACGAAATACAGCCCGTTTTATTCCAGCCGCCGTTGGAGTTGAGCGAACGCGCGTGATAGCCGCGCTTTGTTTTGTAATAATGGTAGTAATCCTTAACAAAGAACGGTGCGTCATCGGGCAGCGGATCGACTACGCCGCCGCCAAGCTCGTAATTGCCGCTCTTGTATTCGGCAGTGCGCTGAGCGTTGAGGGATTTGCGCTTTTCATAACGCGCTTGTTCGCTGTTTTCCGAATCAAAATATCCGTTGGCGTTTACTCTGCTCATATCGTACATGGTTGACGCGACTGTGGCTTTAATACGAGTGTCGATAGCCGCTGCATTCAGCGCCAGACCGCCCCAGCCGCATATTCCGATAATGCCTATTTTTTCGGGATCAACGTTTTCTTGTATGGAAAGAAAATCCACCGCCGCCTGAAAATCCTCGGTGCTGATGTCGGGAGAAGCCATATAACGAGGTTCGCCGCTGCTTTCTCCGGTAAACGACGGATCAAACGCCATCGTAAGAAATCCGCGTTCTGCCATTGTCTGTGCGTACAGTCCCGCAGACTGCTCCTTGACAGCGCCGAACGGTCCGCAAACCGCGATAGCCGCGAGTTTTCCCTCCGCGTTCTTTGGAACGTACATATCCGCCGCCAGCGTAATGTCGTAACGGTTATGAAACGTAACCTTACTGTGGTTTACCTTGTCGCTTTTCGGGAAAGTCTTATCCCATTCGGTTGTCAAATTCATTTTTGCGTTTTCCATATTAAAAAACCTGCCTTTCTTACAGCTCCGACTTCTCAATCTTATATATCAAATAATCGAGCCGGTCTATTCGTTTTTGGTTGGTGTGAACCTCGTCAAGCAATTTTTTTCGGTGTTTGCCGAGGATATTGAGTACGGATTGTGTCTTGCCGTCGAGTATCAGCCGAGCATATTCTTTTGCAAATGCGCCGTCACAGCCCGCGTCAATAAGGTTCTGAAAAACAATACCGTATTTGTCCGAAAAATCAGCCATTTCACCGCCTCCCTCAAGTTCTGTATTTATTATAAATCAAAAAAAGCTATATGTCAAATATCTATTTTATATATTATATTATTCTTGACAGGAATAATTAAAAAGTGTATAATAAAAGTAACCCGGTTTTCGCGGCACAACCGAGTGCAGCGAGGCGGAGCGAGAGCGTGAGGGCGCGAAAATCGAATTTAAATAAGGAGGCTGATAAAAATGGAAATTCGTATTTTGCGGTACTTTCTTGAAATAGCGCGTGAGGGGAATATGACCCGTGCCGCCGAATCGCTGCATATATCACAGCCGTCGCTTTCAAAGGAAATGAAAGCGCTTGAGGACGAGCTGGTGCAGAAGCTGTTTCAGCGAAACCGCACCGGTTTAAAGCTCACCGACGCGGGAATGCTGTTAAGGCAGCGCACGGAGGACATACTTGATATGGTGGACAAAACCGCCGCCGAATTCGGTTCTCTGGGCGAGATAAACGGCGGCGATATTCATATAGGCTGCGCTGAATCGGAGCAGATCTGTCATCTGGCACGGGTGATAGGCTTGTTCAAGGAAAAATATCCGTTGATCCGATATCATCTTTCGAGCGGCAACACGGAGCAGGTCGCCGAAAAGCTGGATAAAGGGCTGCTTGATCTCGCGTTTATCGTTGAGCCGCCCGATCTGTCGAAATACAATTACATTGAAATCCCCGGCGCTGATGTGTGGGGCGTTGTTATGCGGCGCGACAGTCCTTTGGCGCGAAAAAAGTCTATTCGTTCCGACGATCTGTACGGTCTGCCGCTTATTTGTTCGGGACAGGCTATGAGGGTGGATATTCCGCGCTGGTGCGGAGAAAAGGCGGATATGCTGAATTTTTCGGGAACAATCAATCTTTGTTATAACGGCTCGGTATTTGTTAAAGAGGGGCTTGGTTATTTGCTCACATTTGACGGGCTTGTCGATACAAGCGAGAGCAGCGAACTTTGTTTTCGTCCGTTGAGTCCGAGGCTTGAAACTAAAATGTATATCATCTGGAAAAAATACCAAATGTTCACGCCGATCGCGGAGCTGCTGCTCAGGGATTTGAAGAATTACTTTTCCTGAATTGCTGTTGAAGCTCGTTCAAAAAAACTTCCGCCGCTTTTGAAAAAACCTGGTACTTCTTCCATACTATGTTAAGCCCGACCTCGACCTTTGGTTCGAGCGGCTTGAATACAAGCGTACTGTTTTCATATTCGGGGATTATTCCGTCAAGGCAAAGCGCGCAGCCGACGTTTTCCTCTACCATAAGCGACGCGTTATACAGCAGATTATAGGTCGCAACGATATCCAAGGATTCGTATTCTTTGCCGAGCCAGCCGGAAAGCTCGTTGTGCGCCATAGACTGCCGCGAGGCGATAAGCGGGATATTATTCAGATCGTCAGGAGTGATATAATCTTTTTCGGCAAGTTTATGACCGCGGCACATAAGCAGCCCCCACTTATTTTTCGCAGGTAATCTGATAAAATCGTATTTCTTGATATCCGCGGGTTCGATCAGAATTCCGAAATCAAGCAAACCTCGGTTAAGACGCTCGGTCACATCGTCAGCGTTTCCGCTGAACAGATAAAAATGTATTCCCGTATGCTCCGCTCTCACCGATTCGGCGGCTTTTGAAATAATTCGGAAGCCCTCGGTCTCACCGCCGCCGATGTAAATGTCGCCGCTTATGTTCTCGGCTGATGTTGTTATCTCCGCTTTGGTTTTCTCCATAAGCTCGACCATTTCCTCGGCGCGTTTCCGTAATATCAAGCCCTCCTCCGTGAGGGTTATTTTTCTGCTTCCGCGGATAAGAAGCTGTTTGCCGAGTTCCTGCTCCAAATCCATAAGCGCCCTTGACAGCGGCGGCTGCGTCATATGAAGCAGCTCGGCGGCGCGGGTTATGCTACCCTCTCTTGCCACCGTCAAAAAATATTGCAGTACGCGGATATCCATAAACGTCCTCCCTTAAATTTAGCACCGTGTCGGCGCAGACATTCCCAACATTACTCTGTACTTTTTGCAGTCTCTGCCTGTAAGGTTATGGGTTTGCTTTTATTATAGCACAGATTTCAATACTTTTCAAGTATGGTCTTCTATTTAATATATGTATTTGATATTTAAGCGCAGCTGTAGTATAATGTAGAAAAGGAGATGATCGCATGACTGTACAAGACGTTATTGACAGCTTCCGCGAGGGCGCGGAGAAAAGACTTGATGACGAGGAATTTGCAAAAAATCTTTTTCAGGACGCCATACGTGTTACCATGGAGCTGAATAACAAATACCATACGCCCGAAGAAATCCGTGAAATAATGGCGGAGCTGACGAGCAAGAAAATCGACGACACGTTCAGAATGTTCCCGCCGTTTTATACCGATTTTGGAAAGAATATTACAATCGGTAAAAACGTTTTTATCAATTCGGGCTGTCACTTTCAGGATCAGGGCGGTATTGAGATCGGCGACGGCAATCTTATCGGTCACAATGTCGTGTTGGCGACGATCAATCACGACCTTTATCCCGAAAATAACCGAATAAATCACTACGCGCCGATAAAGCTCGGAAAAAGCGTTTGGGTAGGCTCGAATTCGACGATACTTCCCGGAGTTACCGTGGGCGATTGGGCGGTAGTCGCGGCGGGAGCTGTGGTAACGCGCGACGTTCCGCCGTTTACAATAGTGGGCGGCGTTCCCGCAAAAGTGATAAAGGTTATCGACCCAAAGGAGAAAAGACATGACGAAGCTATGTAAAATTATTCCGATCGTTGCGTTGATAATTTCTCTTACCGCTTGTGCCAACGAACCTTCAAGCGTTTCCGAACTGCCGCTTATATCCGACTCAGCTGGGAATTCCGTAAGCTCGCAAAAAACTGACGGTTCAAGTGAAAATACAGCAAATAATATTTCCTCTGTCAGCAGTTCCAGTGCAACGGAAAGTGAACCATTAGCAAAGGAGAATCCCGGAATGTTTGATCTCGATTCAAAAACGGTCACCTTAAACAGCGGTTATGTAATGCCGATAAACGGGCTTGGAACATACAGTCTTACGGGCGATACCTGCGTCAAATCGGTAACGGCGGCTCTGCAAAGCGGAGTACGGCTTATCGACACGGCATATATGTACAGCAACGAGGAAGAGGTCGGCAGAGCAATACGCGAATCGGGCGTTCCGCGCGAGGAGATATTTGTTATAACGAAGCTGTATCCGAATCAGTTTTCCGATCCCGAAACGGCTATCGAGCAGGCGCTGAAAAAGCTCGATATCGGTTATATTGACATGATGCTATTGCACCATCCCGGTACGGACGATGTGAAGGCATACAAGGCAATGGAAAAGTATGTACAAAGCGGAAAGATACGTTCGCTCGGTTTATCAAATTGGTATGTCAATGAGCTTGGGGAATTTCTTCCGCAGGTCACAATAAAGCCCGCTCTTGTGCAAAACGAGATACACCCTTATTATCAGGAGAATGATGTAATCCCGTATATTCAGAGCTTGGGAATTACTGTTCAGGGCTGGTATCCGCTCGGCGGCAGAG
>DILZ01000053.1:0-1831 GCA_002425305.1 Ruminococcaceae bacterium UBA5579 | reverse complement strand
ATTCTCCGTTGGAATTTGCAAAAGGGTGTTGTAGTTATTCCCGGTTCAAGTAATCCCGGCCACATTAAGGAAAACACGGAATTATACGATTTTGAGTTATCCGAGGACGAAATGAACCGAATAAACACTCTCGACCGCAATGAAAAGCATGACTGGTATTGATTAAAACAAAGGAGAAATTGATATGAAAAAAATTCTGGCGGCATTATTTCTTTCGCTGACGGTATTGGTTACCGGGTGTTCGGTAAGCGAATCCGAAAAGGTTACCGACGATCAATCTTTGTCGGCAGGACTTATATCCTCATCACAAAGCAGTTCAAGCAGCAACAGCCAAACATCAGATCAAAATTCCAAAAGCGATTCGGCGGAATCAACATCAAGCTCCGGATCTTCCGACACAGTTTCCGAAAATATTCCGGAACAAAGCTCAAAAGAAACGCACAGCACATTGGAAATCATTCAAAGCACGAACAGTACACCGATACATTCTGAAATTGTAACTCAATCCACTGTGTCAAGCGTTTTGCAGTCGTCGCAAAGTATGCCCGAAACTACTTCGACTGTGACTGCACCTCAACCTAAACCGACAGAGGAGGATAAAATGAAAACCTTGGTGGTGTATTTTTCGTGCACCAATACGACGAAAACTCTTGCCAAATATGCGGCGGATATACTCGGAGCCGACATTTATGAGATAGTTCCTGTTGAGCCGTATACCGCAGCCGACCTTGCTTATTATACCAACGGACGTGCTGATCAAGAGCAGCACGATCCCTCGGTTCGACCCGCGATCTCGGGCGGTGTCGATAATATGTCGGACTATGACACGATTATTCTCGGATATCCGATCTGGCACGGGCAGGCACCGCGAATTATCAGCACGTTTCTTGAAAGCTATGACTTTTCGGGAAAGATGATCGTACCGTTCTGCACCTCTCACAGCAGCGGAATCGGATCAAGCGCCGATAATCTTCATTCTCTTTGCTCCGCCGAGTGGAAGAATGGCAAACGGTTCGGCGGAGGAACTTCAAAAGATGAGGTGGATAAGTGGTTGAATGAAATTGGAATAATGGAAAGATGAAATATTGTTTCCCCTGTTAGGCTCTCGGCTTAGTGGGGTAGCGATGTAGAAGCTTTTCAAATCGTTACAGACAAACGGCGGGATTATGTGCACATCAAAACGCATCCTTTGCAGCACAATAGCTGTAAAGGATGTTTTTTATAATAAGGTTGGTTGCACGTGGTAAAATCGTCAGTGAAACTCTACCACATCTTGTGTAAAAAACAAGGCACTTCCAATCAGACAAGACTTAAGTCAAGGCAAAATATTAAAGGAAGAGTTTTTTATGGAAAAAATATCTAAGGAACTGCTGAAGGATTTTTGAAACCGGCAGCGTTTTATGAGCACAAGATTGTCATCTACACCAACGCCTATGAAAATATATCCCAAGTAATTGGCAAGATAGTTGTTATGTGCTTCTTCAATATCCACGCAGCCACCAACAACTATATTATCAACCGAAAACCACCTTGCCAACCAAAGCCACACTATGGTAAGCAAAAATGAAACTATAATTTAAATCAGGGCGGTAATCAGATAACAGTTAAATATGAGAAATTATCACTGTTGGATAGAATAAACCTCCCACACCCACAAAGTGGGAATAAATGTAAAAACAAACCTATTTATCACAATATCCTCCATATATGTTTTTGCAAAAACATTTTCTGCTAATATTATACAATTTTTCACACGAAATGTTAATCACTTTTGGCAAATTTGTGTAAAATCCTTCGCTTCTTAAATCTCAACACAGGATAACTATGAATT
>DILZ01000096.1 GCA_002425305.1 Ruminococcaceae bacterium UBA5579 | reverse complement strand
CCCCACGCGACAGCGCACGGGCGCGGGATGCTGCCCTCAATTACGGTGAGGATATGGGCGCGGCGCGTTCGGCGATGCTCACTCCTTTACAGTGAGCCGCTTTAGGTCTGAAATAAGCTGCGCCGCGTGGTTTTCCGTCTTAGTGAGTATAAACACCGTATCGTCGCCCGCTATCGAGCCTACCACGGTTGGAAAGCTAAGCTCATCGATCACCGCGCCCGCCGCGTTGGCAAGTCCCGCGCGGCATTTCAATACCACGATATTTCCCGCGTTGTCCATCGACATCACCGACTGCGCGAAAATGCTGTTATATCCGACTTTCACCGATGACAGTCCGGAATAATAACAGTTTACGTCATTCTCATTCAACCGCTTTACAAGCGCAAGCTCGCGTATATCTCGTGACAGCGTGGACTGTCCGACGCTTATCCCCTCGCGTTTCAAGATCTGCTGAAGATCGTTCTGCGTTTCGACCTCACACTCGGAGATCACCCTTAAGATCGCCGCCTGACGTGCTTTTTTATCCATATCTCCTCACCTTATTTTACAGCTTCTGTTTTATACGGTTCTTCCCGACAGTAACGGAAAAACTCAAATTTACCGCTGCCTTATACGATCAAATCGCGTTCTGTCGCCTTATTGCAAAGTATGTGCGGCGCAAACGTCGTATAATTATCAATTCTACATTATCAATTATTTTATCGGGGTTATCAGCTTGTTGTGTATCGCCCCATAGAAGCCGTCGCCCGCCTCGATTATCGAAAGCCCGTACTTCGAGCGCGTAAGCTGTAAAGTGTCGCCGTTGAGAAACGGTATTCCCTTGCCGCCGTCTACCGAAAATGCAGACCTGCTGTTCTGATAATGGCAGACCTTCACGATAACAGGCTGATTGTCCGAAAAGATCATCGGGCGGTTGAACAGCGTGTGGGGACACAGTGCGGTAAACTCGATACATTCAAGGTCGGGGGAAAGTATCGGGCCGCCCGCCGACAGCGAGTATGCCGTAGAACCCGTCGGCGTGCTGAGTATCACACCGTCCGCGCGGATACGGGATACCTCCGCCGATCCGCAGCTGACCACAAACTCCGGCAGCTTTGACTGACTGGAGCGCGACACGATAACATCGTTGATGACCGTTTCCGAAAAGATCACCTTGTCATCGCGGCGCACCTTACATTCCAACAGCATACGGCGGCTTATGGGAGCATTTCCCGAAAGCAGCTCGGGTATGCGTCCTATCTCCGGTGGTTCGAGTGTTGCCATAAAGCCCAGTCGTCCCATATTCACGCCCAGCAGCGGCAAATCAAATTCTGCGGCAAGCTTGCCCCACCTGAGTATAGTGCCGTCGCCGCCCACCGTCACGATAAAGCTGCATATTCCGGGGGATTCCACGATCTGCGCTCCCAACTTCTCCGCAAACATCGAATTTTTCCCGTAAACGCACGGCTCCAGACCGTTTTCGCGCAGCAGCTCGGCTATCTTCTCGGACAATTCCACCACGGCTCCGTACTTTGACGTGTTAAAGCCTATCAAAACTCTTGTCTGCATTATCTTCACCGCCTTCTTCCCGTTTTTTCAGAGCGAGTAAGTATTCAACGTTGCCGTCGCCGCCCGTTATCGGTGACTGCGACGTCCCCACAATCTTAAATCCGCATTGTAACGCAAAGTTCTTGATCTCTTCAACGATCCTCAACCGAACATTTTCGTTGCGGACTATCCCGTTTTTGGATAGATTTTGCCGTCCTGCCTCAAACTGCGGCTTTATCAGCGCAACCGTCGTACCGCCGCTTTTGAGCAGTCTGTAAATGTGCGGGAGAATCAGCTTCAGCGAGATGAACGACACGTCTGTACTGATAAAGTCAGCGCGCTCGTTAAGCGAGAAGTCGCGAATATCGGTTTGCTCACACGATATAACGCGCTCGTCCGCGCGGAGCTTTTCATCCAGCTGACCGCGCCCCACGTCCACGGCGAACACCCTCGCAGCTCCGTTTTGCAGCATACAGTCGGTAAAACCGCCCGTAGACGCACCGATATCGACGCATAAAGCGCCGTTAAGGTCGATCGCCCACAGCTCCAGAGCCTTTTCGAGCTTCATACCGCCGCGCCCGACGTATTTCGGCAGCTTTATCTCCACCAGCGAGATATCGTCCGCTTCGGTAACTTCCAGAGAGTTCTTCAAAGCGGTCCTGCCGTTCACCAGCACACCGCCGATATTTATCAGGCTCTGCGCAGCCGAGCGGCTTCTGCACAGACCTTTTTCGGTCAAATAAACGTCCAGCCGCATTATTTATCCCTCAAATATATGCCCATACTGTCACCGTCGCCACAGTAGCACACCACCCAATCAAACCGCTCACGCTTGGGGAGTATATAGAAATCCTCTATCCGCGCTGTGCAGTCTCCGATGACACGCATTATCTCGGGCAGTCTGCCCTCGTATACCCAGCCGCAATCGTTGATGTAATAATATTCGCGCGGACGGTCTTCCTTCGGGATAAGATTGTCTATTTTACCGACAAACTCCTCCCAATCCGTTGTGTTAACGCCATTTTGGATATGTCCCATATAGCGCATTCCCTCGCGGAACTTCAGCCACAGATAGCCTAAACTGTCAAAGCTCTTCAAGGGGTATCTTTCATAGTCGATGAAGGTGTAATAGAACCGCTTTACAACGCTCTCCCACTCATTTTTGGGGACTTCGTGGAAATTCGCGCGGTCTATGTTCAAGTCCTTTATCGACTGCTCCGCTTCATCGCGGACTTCATAGCGCAAGCTCCGTTTTCCGATGCTTTTCGACATTTTCCAAACCTCCGCATAAACATTATGTGCGGCGTTCCACGCCCAGACCCTCCGAATTTCGCAAAGCTGCGTCCCGCGTTCGCGCGCACCTGCGTGGG
>DILZ01000078.1:7334-13740 GCA_002425305.1 Ruminococcaceae bacterium UBA5579 | reverse complement strand
GACCTCATCCTTACCAAGGATGTGCTCTACCAACTGAGCTATAACAGCAAGGGCGCGAATTCTTTCTTCGCAACAGTGATATTATACCATAGCTTTTTCGATTTGTCAAGGGGTTTTTAAAAAATTGTATTGATTTTCCTGAAAAAATATGTTATAATTATAATGTATTTATTGCAAAGCGAGGTGAACGTCGGTGAAGCTGGTGAATATCGGGTTCGGGAACGCGGTGAACGCGGACAGGATAGTAGCTGTGGTAAGCCCGGAGGCGGCTCCCGTAAAGCGGATCGTTCAGGTGGCTAAGGATAACGGGACGGCAGTGGACGCTACCTGCGGACGAAAAACGCGCTCCGTTATCGTGTGCGACAGCGGACACGTTGTTTTGTCGGCGCTCCGTCCGGAGTCGCTTTGCGGAAAAACAGAGGATAACGAATAGGACAAGCTTTTGGAAAGAGGGCGTTTTCTATGAAAAAAGGGTCGCTGTTTGTGGTTTCCGCGCCTGCGGGGTGCGGAAAGGATACTATTTTGAACGAGCTGTTCAAGAGAACGGACAAGGCGGGATACGCGGTTTCGGCGACTACGCGCGCCCCCCGCGAGGGCGAGGTGAACGGCGTGCATTACCATTTCCTTTCCCGTGCGGAGTTCGAGCGGAAGATCGCCGAAAAAGAGGTTCTCGAATACACGGAATACTGCGGCAATTATTACGGCACACTGCAAAAGAGCGTCAACGACCTGCTGGAGCGGGGTAAGGACGCCATACTTAAAATAGAGGTAGAGGGCGCGATGAATATTAAGCGGCAGTTCCCCGAGGCGTGTCTTGTGTTCATTCTGCCGCCGAGCTGGGAGGTACTTGAAAAGCGCCTGCGCGACCGCGGCACGGAAACAGAGGATAAGATAATCGAGCGTACAAATCAGGCTCGCCGCGAGGTGAAGTTCGCCGAAAGCTACGATTATCTGATAGTAAACGACGAGTTTTCCGCTGCTGTAGACGACCTGCTGGCTGTTCTGAGAGCCGAGAGTCTCCGCCGTGTTAGAAACGACGAGCTTTTGGCAAGGTTTGAGTAAAGGTGTTGAGAGAGTTTGGGGCAGTTGTTCGCCGAGGTAGCCGTTGAAAATACGCTGTACGCGTTCGATATGCTGTATTCGTATGAAGTACCCGAAAGCCTCTTAGAGCGCGTTTCGGCAGGGGCGCGTGTCGTCGTGCCGTTCGGGCGCGGCAACAAAAAGCGCATAGGGCTGGTGTTTAACGTGACGGCGGAACGTCCGGGCGCGAAAACAAAGCCGATAGAGGGCATAATTGACGAGCGTCCCGTGCTTTCGGAGGAGCTTTTGCGGCTTTGCCGGTGGATACGCGACAACACGTTCTGCACATACTATGACGCGTTCCGCACGATTTTGCCGCCGGGGTTGGGGTACTCGCTGAAAACTCTGTATTCGCTTGCCGAGGATTTTTCGGGCGAGCTTGACGAAAAGGAAAGCTCGCTTTTAAAACAGCTCAAGACTGCCGATAAGGGTACGTTTTCCGCGCTTACAGCGGCGAATTCCGCAATCGTCAAGTCGCTGCTTGAAAAGGGCGCGATTTCCGAACAGACCGCCGCAAAACGGCGTGTGGGCGACGAAAGCGTCAGAATGGTGCGTGTTTGCGGGGAGTATGACGAGAGCGTTAAGCTCACGCCGAAGCAAAGATCGGTGGTGGAGTTTCTGGAGGAGGTCGGCGCGGCGAGCGTCCACGAAATATGCTACGGCTGCGCGGTGACCGAGGCGGTCATCAAGCGGCTGGTCGAGAAGAACGTGCTGGAGCTGTTTGAAAACGCGGTGTTCCGCACGGGAAACGGTGAACAAGCGACCGAAAGCCCCGATGATATAGTGTTCTCGCCAAAGCAGCAGGATGTGTTCGGTGGGCTTCTGGAGCTGATGAATGACCAAAAGCCTCAGTGCGCTCTGCTGCGCGGAGTGACGGGCAGCGGCAAGACGTCGGTGTTTATTCGGCTCATCAACGAGGCGCTGAATCAGGGCAAGACGGCGATAATGCTCGTGCCCGAGATATCGCTCACGCCGCAGATGGTTGGGAAGTTCAGGCGGCTTTTCGGCAATGAGGTCGCGCTTATGCACAGCTCGCTTTCTTTGGGCGAACGCGCCGACGAATACCGCCGCATACGCGAGGGCAGGGCGCATATCGTGATAGGAACGCGCAGCGCGGTGTTCGCGCCTGTGGAGAACCTCGGACTTATCGTCATAGACGAGGAGGGCGAGGGCACATATAAATCCGAGAGCGCCCCGCGTTATCACGCGCGGGACATCGCAAAGCAGCGCTGCTTCGCGCAGAACGCGCTGCTACTTTTGGCAAGCGCTACGCCTTCTTTGGAAAGCTGTTACAACGCGCAAGCGGGACGCTATAAGCTGTTCGAGATAGACGAGCGCTACAACAACGCGGTGCTTCCCGACGTTTACATCATAAATATGCTTGAGGAGCGGCAAAACGGCAATATGAGCACGTTCTCGATGCCGCTTATAGACGCGCTTGAGGAAAATCTTCGGCGCGGCGAGCAGTCGATACTGCTGCTGAACAGGCGCGGCTATCACACAAGCGTCCGCTGTCTGACGTGCGGCAAGCCGCTGGAGTGTCCGAACTGCTCAATGCCGATGACATATCATAAGGTCAACGACAGCGTGATATGCCACTATTGCGGATATATGCGGCGGCTGGACAGGGTCTGTCCCGTGTGCGGCGGAAGGTATTTCAATATGAAAGGCGAGGGCACGCAGCTTATCGAGGACGAGCTGTCCGAAATGCTGCCCGAGGCGCGTATTTTGCGAATGGACGCGGATACCACGTCATCAAAATTCGCGTTTGAGAAGCACTTCGCGGCGTTCGGGAGCGGCGAGTACGACATAATGGTCGGTACACAGATGATAGCGAAGGGTCTGGATTTCCCGAACGTAACGCTCGTTGGAGTTCTAAAGACAGACAACTCGCTGTACGCCGCCGATTTTCGGGCTTACGAGCGTACGTTCTCGCTGATAACGCAGGTCGTCGGCAGAGCCGGACGCAGCGGCAAAAAGGGCAGGGCGATGATACAGACGTTCAGTCCCGACCACTATGTGATAAATATGGCAGCCGCACAGAATTACCCCGCGTTCTATAATGAGGAAATAGCGCTGCGCGAGGCACAGTTTTACCCGCCGTTCTGCGATGTGGTGACGTTCGGGTTCTCGTGTACGGATAACGGGCGGTGTTATGCGGCGGCGAAGAGGTTCGTTTCAATACTCGCGGAGAACGCCAACCCGTTTGGAGAACGCGTTCCGATGCGGATATTAGGCCCCGCGCAAAACACCGTAAACAAGGTGAACGGACGGTATCGCTGGCGGCTGCTCGTAAAGTGCAAAAACAGCGGTTCTTTGCGCGAGGTGGTTGAGAAAACGCTGAACCAAGCCGCGTCGGACAAGCTATTCGACAACGTAAGCTTTTATGCCGATATAAACGGTAATATAGATTAGGAGAACAACAATGGCATTAAGAGAGATTTTGAAATTCGGAGAGGACGCTTTGAGAAAAAAGTGCAGATCGGTAACCAAGTTTGACGACAGATTGGCGCAGCTTCTCGACGACCTCGCGGAAACGCTTATAGCGTCGGACGGCGTGGGTCTTGCCGCGCCTCAGGTGGGGATACTTCGCAGGGTAGCGGTGGTGAATGTCCGCGACGAGCGCGGCACGATCGAGCTTGTAAACCCCGAGATAATTGAGGAAAGCGGCAGTCAGACGGGCAACGAGGGCTGCCTTTCCGCGCCGAACGAGTGGTGCGAGGTAGAGCGCCCGAACAAAGTCACCGTAAAGGCGTTTGACCGTCACGGAAACGAGTTTACGATCACGGGCAAGGAGCTTGCCGCGCGCGCTTTTTGTCACGAGATAGATCATCTGGACGGTATCCTGTTTACAGACCGCGTCAAGAAAACTCTTCCCGGACAGGGGGAAAAGCTATGATACGCGAGATACTGAAGTTCGGCGATCCGTTGCTGCGTGAGAGATGCGCAGAGGTCACCGTGTTCGATAAGGAGCTGGGCGTGCTGCTGGACGATATGTACGAAACTATGAAAAAAGCGGACGGCATAGGGCTTGCCGCACCACAGGTGGGCGTTTTGAAACGCGTTGTGGTGATAGATACGGGCAAGGAGCGGATAGAGCTTGTGAATCCCGTTATCACCGCGGTTTGGGGTAAGCAGTACGAGCCGGAGGGCTGTCTGTCCTGCGTGGGAAAGCGCGGGATAGTAAAGCGTCCGATGCACGTTCGCGTCAAGGCGCTGAACCGTTTCGGCAGATCCGTGAAATACCGCGGCAAAGAGCTGCTTGCGAGAGCGTTCTGCCACGAGATAGATCACCTCAACGGGATACTTTACGAGGATAAGGTCATAGAGTGGGTCGAGGACGAGAAAGGCTGACAGCCGGGGCGCGGTTCGCGATTTTTGATATAATTAAGGAGAATATATGAGAGTAGTTTTTATGGGAACTCCCCAATTTGCGGTGTCGAGCGCGGACGCGCTTTACAAGGCGGGGCACGAGATATGCGCGGTGTTCACACAGCCCGACAAGCCTAAAAACCGCGGCAAGAAGCTGATGACGTCGCCGGTAAAGGATTGGGCGGCGGAGCACGGTATTCCCGTATATCAGCCAAGCTCTCTGCGGCGCGGTGAGGACGCGGACAAGAGCTTTGATATTCTGAGCGGGATAAACCCCGATGTTATCGTTGTGGTCGCATACGGGCAGATACTCCCCGAGAGGGTGCTTGATCTGCCGCGGTACGGCTGCATAAACGTCCACGCATCCGTTCTGCCCGCATATCGCGGCGCGGCGCCTATTCAGAGGGTTATTCAGGATGGCTGCACACAAACGGGAGTAACAACGATGAAAATGGACGCGGGGCTTGATACCGGCGACTATATTATGCGCAGCCGAGTTGGCATAGCAGACGATATGACAGGCACGGAGCTTGCCGAGGTCTTGTCGCGGGAGGGCGCGGCACTTATCGTTGAAACTCTTGTCAAGCTTGAAAATCGAACCGCTCAATTCTGGAAACAGACTTACTGCGAAAAGGCAACTTATGCGGAAATGATTACAAAGTCGGAGCTGCATATCGATTTTTCGGAACCGGCGAAGTTCGTTTATGATACTATCCGTGCTATGGCCGATGAGCCTTGCTGTTATACTTTTCTGGATGGCAAGCGCATAAAGGTGTTCCGCGCGCGGCTGAGCGGGCTTGTATCAAAGCAGCCTGCGGGAACGGTCGCGGACGGCAAACTGTTTGCGATTGTCTGCGGCGACGGCTGCTGCGTCGAGCTTACCGAGATATGTCCCGAGGGCGGCAAGCGTATGACGGCGGAGGCGTTTTTGCGCGGAAGAAAGCTCGAAAACGGCACGGTTATGGGCTGATTACCTATAAATGACACCTTTGAATTTAAAACCGAATGGAGTGAATATGATGGGCGACGCCCGAATGACCGCCGCAAAGCTGCTGACGAGAATGGAAAGCAGCGGCTCTTATTCCAATATACTTCTTGACCACGCGTTTGATTCAAGCGGGCTTTCGGAGCGCGACAAGGCGTTTGCGGCGGCACTGTTTTACGGCACCGTGGAACGTCAGCTCACTCTTGACTATATCATAGAGCAGAACAGCAGCCTGCCGTTTGAAAAGCTGGATAAGAATGCTGTTACGGTACTGAGAATGGGGCTTTATCAGCTGCTGTATATGCCGTCCGTGCCAGAGAGTGCCGCCGTGAACGAAAGCGTGAAGCTCTGCAAAAAGCTGAAGCTGTTCCACGCGACGGGCTTTGTAAACGGCTTTTTGCGCGGCTTTATCAGAAGGGGCAAGCAGGTGAGCTATGACGGATTGAGCGACGGAGAGCGTCTTTCGGTCGAGTTCTCGTGTCCGAAACGCCTTGCGGAGAAGTGGACGGCGGAATATGGCACGGATAATGCGCGGAGGATATTGGAAGCGTCGATAGGCGCGCCGCCTATCTACGCGCGGGTGAATACTCTGAAGGTCTCCGAGGGGGAGCTTGTGGAGCTGCTGAAAAAGGACGGCATAAAGGCGGAGGTGTTTTCAAGGCTTTCCGGGTGCGTGAGGCTTGAAAAAACCGGCGACATCGAAAGATCACAGGCGTTTAAGGATGGGCTGTTTCATATTCAGGACGTGTCGAGCCAGCTTTGCTGCTTGACGCTCCGTCCGATAGTGAACGAAACGGTCATTGACATCTGCGCCGCGCCGGGCGGGAAATCGTTCACTATGGCGGAACTTATGGGCAACAACGGCCGCGTGATAAGTATGGACTTGTACGAGCAGCGCGTAGATCTCATAGCGGAGGGCGCACGGCGGCTGGGACTTCGCATCGTGGAGCCGCGTGTCAACAACGCGGT
>DILZ01000078.1:0-7298 GCA_002425305.1 Ruminococcaceae bacterium UBA5579 | reverse complement strand
GCTCGTGCCTGGGGACGATACGCCGCAAGCCGGAGATAAAGTACAAGGACGAGGACGTTTCCGAGCTGCCGCGTCTGCAAAGAGCCATTCTGGAGATATCGGCGCGGTATGTCAAGGTCGGAGGAACTCTCGTTTATTCGACGTGTACGCTCTCCAAGGCGGAGAACGAGGAGGTCGCGGAGGATTTCGCGCGGACGCACGATGATTTCTCGCCTATAGTTCAGCCCTTGCCTTACGCGGGCACGGACAATTCCTCAATGAGGACGTTCTTCCCCGAAAAGGACGGCGGCGACGGCTTCTTTACGGCATCGTTCAGGAGAGTGAAGTGAAGATTAGTTTAATAGAGAATAGTTGGTTAGTTGCTAGTTGCTGTGCATTGGTTCACGGAACTTACAACAACTAACAACTAACTACTATCCAACTAGCAACTATAGGGGGTGGTCTTATATAATGGAACAAACCGACATACTCTCTTTCTCAAAGGACGAGCTTTCCGCCGCAATAGCGGAAATGGGCGAAAAGAGTTTCCGTGCTAAGCAGATATATGAGTGGCTGCATATCAAAAAAGTTACCGATTTTTCTCAAATGAGTAATATTTCTGCACAATTTCGTGAGGAGTTATCAAGAAAATTTTGTGTAAAGTCACTAAAAATCAAAAAAAGACTTGTAAGCGGCATAGATAATACGGTAAAATATCTGTATGAGCTTCCCGACGGACAAGCGGTCGAAAGCGTGCTTATGGAGTATAAGCACGGAAACAGCCTGTGCATCTCCTCGCAGGTCGGGTGCAAGATGGGCTGCCGCTTCTGCGCGTCGACGATAGCGGGCTGGGTGCGGAACCTTGAGCCTTCCGAAATGCTGCTCCAGATATACGAAACGGAGCGCGACAGCGGTCGGCACGTCGACAGCATCGTGATGATGGGTATTGGCGAGCCGCTTGATAATTTCGATAACGTGGTGAAGTTCCTTGAAATACTCAATTCGGGCGGAGAGGGTATGAGCCTGCGGCATTTGTCGCTTTCCACCTGCGGAGTGGTCGACAAGATATACAGGCTTGCCGAGCTTAAGCTGGGCGTTACTCTTTCGATATCGCTTCACGCCGCGACCGACGAAAAGCGCAGCGCGATAATGCCGATAAACAACCGTTTCGGGCTGCAAGAACTGATGAAGGCGTGCGACGATTATTTCAAGTCGACGGGCAGGCGCATTTCGTTCGAGTATTCGCTTATTGAGGGCGTGAACGATACCGACGATTCGGCGGACGAGCTTATAAAGCTCATCGGCAGGAGGAATTGTCATATAAATCTCATACCGATAAACGAGATAAAGGAACGTGATTTCAAGAAAAGCCGCTTTGTGGAGCGGTTTCAAAAGCGCCTTACGGACGCGGGGCTTAACGCTACGGTTCGGCGGACTTTGGGCGCAGATATAAACGCGGCTTGCGGACAGCTGCGGCGCGACAGTGCGGCTGAGGATAAGCCCGCGTATTGAGCGGTTCACAAAACAAGTAATTTTATGGCGGGGCAGTAAATTTCGCGAAAGCAAGCGGCCTTGCCGTAGCGAAGCTGAGCGGTTCGCGAATTTTTTTAAATAAGGTGGTTCTATGAATATCTACACGAAAACGGACATCGGACTGGTACGAACGGAAAATCAAGACAGCGTTTGGGGAGAAATGCTGTCCGATACGGCTTGTGCGGCGATCTTGTGCGACGGTATGGGCGGCGAGAGCGAGGGCGGTCTTGCGAGCACTATTGCGGTCGATGTCGTTTCAAGCAGGATCAAAGAGAACTTTAACGAGATGATGAACAGAAATTCCGTGAGAAATCTGCTGATAACCTCTGTTATCGCGGCTAACTCCTTCGTATGGGACACCGCGAGGACAAGGGTACACGAGGTTATGGGAACGACCTGTGTCGCGGCAATTGTTTTCGGCGGCACGGCTTATATCGTAAACGTAGGCGATTCAAGGGCATATCACCTGTTTTCCGACGGTGAGGACGAGTGTATACGGCAGATAACCAAGGATCACACGCACGTTCAGGATCTCCTCGACCGCGGCGAGATAACCGAAGACAAGGTGAAAACTCATCCGGAACGCCATAAGATAACGCGGGCTATCGGCGCTGATGAGGCGGTGACCCCCGATTATTTTGAGCTGCCGCTGAACCCGGGCGACAGGATATTGATGTGCTCGGACGGGCTTTCGTCCTACGGCGACGATCTCGATATCCTTGATATCTGCTTTGATTCCAAGTCCGAGGATTGCTGTGAGCGGCTGATACGCTACGCGCTGAAAAACGGCGGTCACGATAACGTTTCCGTGTCGCTTATCGTGCCATAACAAAACCGTAAGATTTTTGTAACAATTTTTGGGGAAATCAACAAAAAAATATGACGTAAAGTTTCGGATATTGGAGGAAACAAGAAAAAAACAAAGTTTTTTTGTGGAAAAAATCGTTTGTAAAATCATTTTTGTTACAATTTGTTACCGAAAGCCGACCGCTTTTTTTCCGGCGATATTGACAATTTAGAAAATAAGTGGTATTATTTATTATGTGGAATATTAAATTGTGCTTTCCGGCAGACTTCGCGTCCGTACCATACGTCGGCCGCGGCGGAACTTCCGTTACAGAAGTATGGAGAAAACAAGGAGATAAGTGCGGAGAATATGGATAACAACATCGGAAAAAAGCTGGACGGACGCTATGAGCTGTTAGAGCTTATCGGTGTCGGCGGAATGGCGGATATATACCGCGCAAAGGATATTCAGGAGGACAGGGTCGTTGCCGTGAAGATACTCAAGACCGAGTACGCGGGCAGCGAGGAGTTCCTTCGCCGTTTCCGCAACGAAAGCAAGGCGATAGCTCTTCTCAGTCATCCGAATATCGTCAAGATATATGACGTTGGCTTTACAGAAAAGGTTCAGTTTATAGTTATGGAGTATGTCGACGGTATCACGCTGTCGGATTATATCGAGCAGCAGGGCGTTCTGAAATGGCGCGACGCGGTGCATTTCACCGTTCAGACGCTGAAGGCGCTTCAGCACGCTCACGACAGGGGAATAGTACACCGCGATATCAAAAGCTCCAACATTATGCTGCTGCGTGACGGCACGATAAAGGTGATGGATTTCGGCATCGCTCGCTTTAACCGCGAGAACAACAAAACGATGTCCGAAAAGACGATAGGCTCGGTACATTATATCAGTCCGGAGCAGGCTCGCGGCGATATCACCGACGAGCGCAGCGACATCTATTCCATCGGCGTTGCGCTGTATGAGATGCTTACAGGAAAAAAGCCGTTTGACGGCGATACTCCGGTTGCCATCGCGCTTATGCATATGCAGACAGATCCGAAGAAGCCCACCGAGGTGAACGAAACTATCCCCGAGGGTCTTGAGCAGATAGTTCTCAAATCAATGCAGAAAGAGCCGAACGCGCGTTATCAGACCGCGCACGAGATGATAACCGACCTTGAGGAGTTCAAGAAGAACCCCGGAATGGTTTTCGATTATAAATATAACTCTACGGACGGCACACCTAAGTTCACGGGTATCAATCCGCTTGCGGAGCAGCAAGACGTTCGCCGCAGAAAGCTGCCCGAAGAGCCGGAAAATCCGGTTGTCGATGATTACGATGATTATGACGATGACGATGAGGTAGAGGAGCGCCGCAGCCCTCTTATTCCGATACTGTTCGCGGTAGGCGCAGCTTTTGTTATCGGCGTTGTGGTGTTGGTGCTTTCGATGGTGTCAAGCCGTCTGAGCACAAACAGAACCTCTTCCGAAGCGAATAGATCGGATACCGGGTTAAGCTATTTTGAAAACGGCGATATCAGTCTTCCGAATTTTGTCGGACAGAAATGGGAGGACGTTTCCAAAAAATTTGCCGATAAGAGCGAGCTTAATCTCACGGCGCAGCCCGAGTGGAGCGAAGAGCCTGAGGGCGAGATATTCTATCAGGAATTCCCCGAGGGAAGGCGTGTTGCAAAGGGTACGACCATTCAATTAAAGGTCAGCAAGGGTATTCAGCAGCGCGAGATCGAGGACGTTTCCGACAGAACCGCGGATGCCGCGAAAAAGCAGCTTGAAAAGAACGGCTTTATCGTGACTTCGAATTTCCAGGAGAATGATACGATAGCAAAGGATCACGTCATATCCACCATTCCCGAGGCGCATAAGATGGCGCCCGTCGGAAGCACGGTCGTGCTGGTAGTAAGCACGGGTCCGAGCGACAAACCGTTCTCTATGCCGAAGCTCGTTGATATGAATATCGACGATGCGCTTAAGATCTGCCGCGAGCACAATCTTAAGGAGGAGGTTGAGTATAAACCAAGCCTCACGGAAAAGGGTACGGTTTTGCAGCAGAGCATAGCTCCGACTACTATGGCGTATAAGGGTGATAAGATAAAGCTCACGGTAAGTTCCGGCGAGCAGCCCGAGATCAAGAAGGCAATAACCGTTCCGCTGCCGCAGACCGCTACCGGTGAGTTCAGATTTAAGTTCTATGTGGACAGTGAGCTTGACGAATCCGCTACTAAGACCATTGATATCGGTTTCCTTACCTCCAAATCCGTTAAGTATGATATAACGGGCAAGGACGGCGATGTTAAGAATTTCTTCATCAAGGTAATGTCTACCAAGACCGAGAAGGAAGACATTTACTATACCGCAAAAGTAAAATTTGAGGACGATGATGCCAAGCTTGACGATGAGGAGCGGAACAGTGATGTGTTTGAAAAGCTTTTGGCTTCCGATCACACATCGGATCCCGATCCGGAGTCAAGTGACCCGCCGGAGTCAAGCGTTCCCCCTGAAACACCGCCGGAGTCAAGTCAGCCCGATACGCCCGCAAATCCCGAAGCGCCGGCGACTTGAGCTTGAACCTATCAAGTGAAATAAGCTGCTCTTTCCCCGCCATCGGCGGGGAAAGTTATAATTTGGATATTATATGAGGAAGTGATCGTAATTTCCGACTTTTCTTTTGAGGGAGTAATTACAAAAGCTGTCGGAGGCGTTTATTATGTGGACGCCTTTGACGGGATAATGAAAGGTGATATTGTAAAGTGCGCCGCGCGCGGGATTTTCCGAAAGCGCGGGATAAGCCCGTCGGCGGGGGACAGGGTGCGAGTTGAAAGCGCTGACGGTTCACAGCTTGTGATAGCGGAGATACACGAGCGCAGAAATTACCTTGTGCGCCCGCCGCTTGCAAATCTAGATGTTATCGTGCTGGTGAACAGCACCGCCGAACCCGCCGTCAATCGTTTTATCCTTGACAAGCTCATTGCGATAGCCGACAGCAAAAATATCGCTCCGATAGTGGTTTTCACGAAGATTGATCTGGAAACGGCGGGCGAACTTCCCGAAATATACAAAAACATCGGGATATCGGTGTGTGCGGTCGATAATATGACAGGCGAAGGCGCGGACGAGGTTCGCGAGCTTATTAGGGGCAAAACAGCCGCGTTTATCGGAAATTCCGGAGTGGGAAAGTCCAGCCTTCTGAATGTGCTTTATCCGGAGCTGTCTCTGGACACCGCTCACATCAGTCAAAAGCTCGGCAGGGGGCGGCACACCACGCGTCAAGTGGAGCTTTTCAAGAAGGACGGCGGCTANNGATACGCCGGGGTTCTCAACGGTGGATACGGAGCGTTATGTCCGTATCCCGAAGGAGGAGCTTTCGGGCGCGTTCCGCGAGTTCAACGAGTTTTTGGGAGAATGTCAATTCGCAAACTGCGTTCATATCAAGGAGAAGGGCTGCGCAGTTCGTTTAGCGGCGGAGGACGGAAAAATAGCGAGATCGCGCTATGAAAGCTATCTTCGTATGTTTGAAGAGGCTGCAAGGGTGAACGATTGGGAAAGCAAATATGGAAAATGAGATACGAGTTTGTTCGATAATATGCGGCGCTCCGTGCGGACTTGAAAAAAAGTACGTTTCTGGTCTTGTGATAGCCGCCGACAGCGGTCTTGACCGCTGTGTAAGCGCCGGTATATCGCCCGATATCGTGGTCGGTGATTTTGACAGCGCGAGGTCTGTTGTTCCCGCGAGCGCGGAGATCGTTCGCGTGCCGCCCGAAAAGGATGACACCGACACGATGCTTGCCGCTGACACAGCCATAGAGCGCGGATATAACGAGCTGCGCTTTTTCTGCGCGTTCGGCGGAAGAATAAGCCATTCGCTGGCGAATATACAGATGCTCCGCGCGTTAAAGAGCAGAGGCGTTCGCGGCGCGTTGTTCGGCGAAAAATGCGTAATGTTCCCGATGAGCGAACAAATCGTAAAAATACCGCGCTTTGACGGGTATTTATCAGTGTTCGCGCTGAGCGGTTCGGCAGTGGTTTCCGAACGCGGCGTGAAATATCCGCTTGACCGACACGAGCTTTCAAACGATTTTCCGTTGGGGGTCAGCAATGAGATACTTGAAGAGTTCGCGGAGATAACCGTCCATTCGGGGCTTTGCGCCGTGGTTTTGGAGGAGTGAGCGCCGAAAAGCGCTTATATCATACGAGATATTCCCGCTGCCTATAAGCAGCGGGAATAATTGTTATGTGTGGAATTGCGGCTATCTTTTTACGTTAAACGCGTCTCTGCCGGGATAGACTGCCGCCGCGTCAAGTTCCTCCTCAATGCGGAGCAGGCGGTTGTACTTCTCCACGCGTTCCGAACGCGACGGCGCGCCCGTCTTGATCTGACAGGTGTTCAGCGCGACCGCAAGATCGGCTATCACGGTGTCCGCTGTTTCTCCCGAACGGTGCGAGGATATCGCGGTATAATGCGCTTTGTGCGCGGTCTTGACCGCCTCAAGCGTTTCCGAAACGCTGCCTATCTGGTTCAGCTTTATCAGCACCGAGTTTCCGCAGCCGCTCGTAATGCCGCGCTTTATGCGTTCTGTGTTCGTGACGAACAGATCGTCGCCGACAAGCTGAACGCGGTCGCCAAGACGATTTGTAAGCGTTTTCCAGCCGTCCCAATCCTCCTCGTCCAGGCCGTCCTCAAGCGAGATTATCGGGTACTTTGAGGTGAGCTGCTCCCAGTGCGTGATAAGCTCCTCGGTCGTGAATTTTTTCATTGCTTTGGGCAGAATATATTCACCCTTTTTGTCGCTCTTCCATTCGCTTGCCGCCGCGTCCATAGCAAGCATAAAGTCCGCGCTGGGCTTGTAGCCCGCCTTTTCTACTGCGTCGAGTATGCACTGTATCGCTGCCTCGTCGCTCTCGAGGTCGGGCGCAAAGCCGCCCTCGTCGCCCACCGCCGTGGAAAGCCCCTTGCTCTTCCACACGCGGCGAATACGGTGGACGT
>DILZ01000074.1:6681-8716 GCA_002425305.1 Ruminococcaceae bacterium UBA5579 | reverse complement strand
GCCGCGACGGTCACGGAAAGCAGCTCGGCGGCATTTGTCGCCTCGGAAACGCGCGAAAAGAACACGCCCATCACCGCCCCCGCCGCCCGCACTGCCGTTCGCAGACGCGGTCTGCCGAGATCGGGAACGAGCCGTGCCGCCATTACTATCCCGATAGCTCCCAAGCCCGAAAAGCAAGCGGGAAACCCGTGCAGCAAAGCACCGAATGTTCCTCCTATCATAACGCAGAGCGCGTCCGCGCCGTTCAGCCCGGCTGCAAGNNCAAGTGCCGCCGACGCGGGCGCAGCCGAAAACACGGAGCTGCCAAGCTCCATAAGCACAGCCAACGCTCCCAAAACGATATACTCAAGCGGAGAGCCCGATTTTCGCGCCGCGCGGCTCTTCGGCAGCACTGCTTTTTCCGTCATAGCTTTATACTTCCTTTCCGTTATTTTAAAAATAATGATACAACATTTTCCGCAAAAAGTCTGTCAAAATTTGTTGCGGTTTTATAAGGATTTCGCGCTAAGCGGCGTTTTTTTCGAGCGTTTGTTGACATCTCTGCGGATTTGTGCTACAATAAGGATATAAATAGCGATAAAATTTTACAACAGGAGGAATATTTATGGAGAATCCAACTCGCGTGGACAAGGCGAACTACTATCTCGATATTTCGCAAACTGTCGCCGAACGCAGCACCTGTCTGCGGCGGTGTTTCGGAGCTATTATCGTAAACAACGACGAGATTATCTCGACGGGCTACAACGGCGCGCCCCGCGGGAGAGCGAACTGCAACGACCTTATGGAGTGTATGCGCGAAAGGCTAAACGTGCCGCGCGGACAGCGTTACGAGCTTTGCCGTTCGGTACACGCGGAGGCGAACTGCATAATCTCCGCACCGCGCACCTCTATGATAGGCGCGGTCATCTACCTTGCTTGTCTTGACGGGAAAACAGGCGAGCTGGACGGCGGCGTAGAGCCTTGCTCGATGTGCAAGCGGCTGATAATCAACGCGGGCATAGAAAAGGTGGTAGTGCGCAACACTCCCACCGAATATACGGTATATAACGTCAGCGACTGGATAGAGCACGACGGCAGCCTTGAAGTAAGCGAGGGGTATTGATTTGGAGCTTACAAATATCGGAACGATAAAGCGGCTGTTCGAGCAAAACGGGTTTTCGTTCTCAAGATCGCTTGGGCAGAATTTTCTGATAAACCCCTCCGTCTGCCCGAACATCGCCGAGCAAGGCGGCTGCGGCGCGGGGATATGCGCGCTGGAGATAGGCACGGGTGTGGGCGTGCTCACGCGGGAGCTTGCGGCGCGCTGCGATAAGGTCGTAGCGGTGGAAATAGACGAGCGCCTGAAGCCCATTCTGGCGGAAACTCTCGCGGATCTCGACAATGTTGAGGTAATATTTGCCGACGTTATGCAGACCGACCTCGCGGCGGTTATAGCGGAGCGGTTCGGCGGCGCCGATACCGTTGTCTGCGCGAATTTACCGTACTACATCACCTCGCCCGTGATAATGAAGGTGCTTGAAGACCGTCTGCCTATAAAGGCTATGACGGTGATGGTGCAGAGGGAGGCTGCGGAGCGCATCTGCGCCAAGCCCGGAACACGGCAATGCGGAGCTATCACCTACGCGGTGAACTATTACAGCACGCCAAAAACTCTGTTCCGCGTAAACCGCGGCAGCTTTATGCCGTCGCCGAATGTGGACAGCGCCGTTATCCGCCTTGATATCAAAAGCGAGCCGCCGCTGTCCGACACGGAAGAGAAAACGCTGTTCCGTGTTATTCGTGCGGGGTTCTCGCAGCGGAGAAAGCAGCTTGTAAATCCGCTATCGGCAGAGCTGAGGCTATCCAAGACCGAGATCGCGGCGCTTTTGGATAGCGTCGGCTTGAAGCCCGGCGTCCGCGCTGAGGAGCTTACTTTGGAGGACTATATCAATATAACAAAAAAATTGCCGTGAGCATTATGCTCGCGGCAATCTTATCTCATAATGAAAAAACCTCACGGCTTTGAGGAGGAAGTCCGAACTCTATATAAACTTGC
>DILZ01000074.1:3135-6671 GCA_002425305.1 Ruminococcaceae bacterium UBA5579 | reverse complement strand
CCGCACAAATGCAAAAACGATTTTCTGCATACTAAACTTCCTCCCCGCTTTAGGGAGGAAGTCGTTTTACTTGTACATAAAACAGTTGAACACAAACTCGTTGTTCCAATAGTTCTCGACCACGGAATCGGAGAACTTGATCTTCAAGCCGTGCTTTTCCGCAAAATCCGCGAACAGCTCCTTGCTGTAAAACAGCTTGTTGAGATTTTCGTACTTTTCGTCGTAATTCTCGATGGTCTTTCTGCGAAACGCGATGAAGTCCTCCTTCTTATCGATATTGTGAACGTCGATAAGCCCGATCGAATAGTTCGTCTTTTCAAACATCTTCTCAAGAACTCCCCGTGTGTAATCAACATCGTGGAAATACGATATCACACTGTTTGCAAGTATGCAGTCGTATTTCGGCTCGACGGGCGCGTTTATCGCCTCGCCGCATATGATGTCCTTCGAGCGCAGTACCTTTTTTGCTATATCCGTAAGCGCGCTCGAATAATCGATGCCTCCGCATTCAAGCCCGTCGCGCTCAAAAAGCAGCAGGTTCGCGCCGCTTCCGCAGCCGAACTCGTAAACCGAGGTTATGGGTTTGGGGGCGTTCGTCGAAAGACGGCGCTTTATATCCTCGTATTGACGTATAAGCTCCTTTTCGGATATCTCTCCGCCGCCCACATCAAAGCCGTCGGCCCTTTTCAGTTCCGCAAACAGCTTGTATATGTCGTCCGTGTTGAACGCTTCCTCGTTCATACTGCGTTTTTCCCAGATGGTTTTCCAATTGTTTGTCATAATATGTTCCTCCGCATAGCTCTGATCGACGCGGACTTGCCATTCTTCCCGCATTTCAGACAGCGCACGGCTCGAACTTAATTGTTTTCGGTCTCTTTGTCGCTGTCGGTAATAATTATATTATCGTCCTCGACCTCTTTATTCTTGTTCTCATCAATATTCATTTTCTCCGCGAGCTTTTTCTTAGCCTTGCGGAAATGGATGCCCACAGCCGCGCCTACCGCTATCGCAACGCCCGCGATAGCCTGAATGGTGTACGTCATAACCGACGGATCGATATAACCCTTAGATGACAAAACTCTTGATAATAGAACTGTTTTTTTCATTTCTTGCTTTCCTTTCTTTTTTTGATCTGCTTCTGAACGGCCTCTATGATATACTTTCCGCCGACCTCCGAACTCGTTCCCGGATTGTAAACGCAGCGTTCCGTGAGGGCGGCTATTTTGTCGTGATACTCATCGCGGCGGCTCAACATATCGCGGATAGTTTCATCGAGCTTATCCAGCTCGTCCGTCTTGATAAGCTTGCCCACCTCATCCCTTATCCAGAAGTTGATGGGCGGAGTGTCTATCAGCTTGTAATCGGGGTTCATTATCTTAGGCGGGGTGTCGATAAAGATGACCGGCTTTTTTGTGGTGAACGCGAAATCCTGTGAGATGGACGACCAGTCCGTTATCAGGATATCCGCGTTAAACACCGTGGAGTTGCTCGAAAAATCCGTCTGTATCGTGATGTTCTTATCGTCCTTGTACTGCTCCTTAAAACGCTCGAATTTCTCCGGCGCGTGACGGACGTGCTGAGGGTGCGGACGGACTATTACGTTGTAATCCTTGCCGCGCACGCTTGCCATAACCTCGTCAAAGCAAAGGTCTATGATGTTGTTCTTTTGCCACGAGGGTGCTATCAGAACCGTTTTCACCGCGTTTTCATCGTGCGAATCGGCTTCGTAGTCGGCGATCATCTGATCCAGCAGGCAATAGCCGTATTTGATGAACTTCTGCTCCGTCAGCCCGTAGAGCTTTGCCATCTTTTCCGCTTCCTCAAGCTGATGAGGTCCGCTGACGTAAACCGTATCGAACGCGTTCAGCGCCTTTGTTCTGAATGTCAGATTGTTGGAATCCATTCCGTGCGGAATGTATACATACTCGATATCCTTGCGGATATAACTCCGCTTTATGTGATAGTTATCGAGGTCGGGCATCGTCATAACCACAACATCGGCGTCCATTTTCATCATCAAAGTGATAAGCCGCTTTTCATCGATGAAATATGCCCTGATGTGTTCGTTCTGTTTTTCCAGCTCGAAGATATTGTCGTTGTAATCGCTTGTTATATAGTGAACGGTGATGTTGGTGTGTGAAAGAATATACTCTATTATTCCCTTATAGTACTTGTAAAAACCGTTGCTTTCGGAATAGAAAACCAGGTGCTTGTTCACAACGTGGAAGAACCGCTTGTAATCGGCTTTCGCTTTCTTTTTTGCCTCAGCGGAGAGCGACTTCACCGATCTCATATTGTTAAGCTCGAAAAGCTCCTTGCGGGTCTTCTCAAGAGCCTCGTAATCGACGTACTTTTTCGGATTTATAGCGAGGTTCAAAAGCCACTGCTGAAGAATGGCAAGCAGATTGCTCGCCGTCCAGTAGAGCGCCACGCCTGCAGGAACGAACATTCCCAGATACAGCGACAGCCCCACGGAAAACGCCATCATTCCGTACTTGTTCCACTTAGACTGCTCCGCCTGAAGAACGTTTATCGAGTTCTGCGCCACGCACAACAGAAACGCGGAGAAGCCCGCGATAACGGGGATCCACCACGCCATACCGCCGGTGGTCACCGCCACCCAGCCGAGGCTGAATCCCGCAAAATCCATTTTAAAGTCCTTGATCTCTTTGATGATCTCTGTTGCGGGAACGTTGTCCGACCAAGCTATACTCCCGAAATATTTATCGGCAAATCTGTCGTTTTTTATATCCTCGACCACGGCGATCTCTAAGCCCGAGGATTTGGGATCTAGCTTTTCATTATTATCAAGTGCTGTCTGCGTCAGCGAGGAGATAATGCCGCTGTTAGTCTTTGTAATATAAGTAAGCGGGTGATTTATTACCTCCACCAATCCTATAAGCAGCACTATCTGCACCAGCATCGGTATAAGCGACGCGAAAGCGTTGTACTTCTCCTTTTTATACAGCTTTGAAGTTTCGTCGGCGATAGTGTCCTTATCACCGAAATGATCTATCTTTATCTTGTTTACCGCAGGCTGCATCTTCACCATTTTTATCGAGTTCTTCTGCACCCAGACGGATATCGGCAGCAGCACTATCTTGCTGAACAGCGTAAACAATATTATCGCCCAGCCGTAATTACTGATAAGCTGATAACACCAGCTCATCACGGGACCCAATACCTTTCCTAAAAACATAAACGCCTTTCAGCTCCTTTTCGCGTCACAGATCGTATTCCCGACCCGTTTTTCTGAACTTCTGCCACTCCCACGCCTTATCGGTAACGACATACTCCTCGATATGATGCTCTAAACGGAAGTTTCTGTACCACATAAAAAACCGCTCGCGCTTATCGGGAATATCGGCGGTCGCCTCCTCGGCTGTACTGCCGTCGAGGAGCTTGCTGTAAATACTCATAAGATCGGTATAAGACAGCGGCTTGTCCGATTTCGTGAACTCGTGATGCTCGTTCAGACCCTTTACCATAAACATCGGGTTTGCTCTCACAAGCATATCATCGGCGGTGTTGAGGTT
>DILZ01000074.1:0-3101 GCA_002425305.1 Ruminococcaceae bacterium UBA5579 | reverse complement strand
TGAGCCTGTCGATGTACGCTTTCGTCATAGTGATCGTTGCCTCGATCTCGGTTTCATAATTGCTGTAACCGTCAAGCAGCTCCGCGTGTTTATCGTACTTGAACGGGATATGCGCGCCCTCGGTATGAACAAAACGAAACGACTTGTTTTGTATCTTGGACAATGTGGGATTTTCCGTAATGTCGTAATGCATCGAACGGAAATCCCAAAGATACTTATCGACAAGACCGTTGAAATCCATCGTTTCCACATCCGAATATCGCTTGTAAAAAAACGGAAGATACTTGTACTTTATAAACTTCAGCTGCTCCCTCCAGAATGTGGCGAGCGGAAGCCGATAGTTTTTATAGTCCGTACTGTTGCATATTTTGAAATTTTTCGAGCCGTACCACACAAGCTCGTTCTCGTAAAGATTTATCTCATAATCTCTTTCGGTAAGCTCCTTGAAAAACGGAGATTCGTTGAGAGATTTTGAAGCAAAATCCTCGAACTTCATTTCGTTTTTGTTTACCGAGCCGCTGAGAACAACAGGTATCGTATCGCGCGTACACGGAAAACAGCCCAGCGTATCGGGATAGTAGGTGAAATCCTCAAAGACCTTCTTGTATTCGGGGTTCGCCTCCAACACGCTGTTGAACTCGGAAGAGCCGACTGCGTCGTTGAGAATAATAACGAAGTTTTTGTCCGCAGATATTTTGTCATAGTTGTTATTCGTGGTAATTATACTGTCCTTGCGCACAAAGGCGTTCCAGCTTATCAGCTCGTACACCAGAGAAACGAAAATCAGCGCGAATACCGCCACGGACGCCGCCGCCACATAATGCAGCAGCTTCTTCAGACCCTTTTTTATCAGCAGGAAGATAAGTACGCCGCCGATCACTATCATTATCGCCAGCGTAATAATATCATTTTTAACGAACTCGTTCCAATTTATAACAGAACCGTCCAGCGCAGGCAGACCTCCCGCGAGGATATTGCCCTGCAGATATGTTACAAAGAACGCAAAAAACAGCAAAACAGCTATTATTCTGTATACGATAAGCTCCTTTGAGAACGCCTTGTTTATCAAATAAACGGCGGTAAGTACGACAGCGCTTCCGAAAAAGAATACCGCAAAGCCCGCCAGCACCGGACCTATCATAAGAGCCATATCAAACCAGAAGTCCATCTGATTTGTGCTGTACATCAGCAGCGGCTCATAAATGAACAACATAAAACAAAACGTGAAGGCTATCAGATACGCGGGCAAAAGCTCTTTAAGGGCGATCTTAATTTTAGAAATTTTTCTCGAATCTTGTTTGGGCGCGTTCATAAAAGCTCCTTCCAAATTATTATAAAATTATTATCGCAAATTATATTTTCATATGTATACCTCGTTGATTATACCACATTTGATCCCGTGTGTCAACGATTTATGAACTTAGCAAGGGAAAATCCCTGCGGAATTGTGCATTTTACACAATCCGACACTGCGGGAAAATCTCTTTTTGGGCAAATAAAATGTTTACCGAAAAACCGATACGCCGCTCAGCGAAGGTCAAACACGCTGCCTGTTTCGCGGAATTTGTCCCATTCCGTTGCCTTGCCGTCGGTTTGATATTCCACCATATGCTCTTCCAGACAATACTCGTACCAGATGACTGTGCGGGTGCGGGGATGCTCCGCTTCGGGGAACAGCTCGTCGCTTTGCTTGCCGTCAAGCAGGTCGTCGTATGCCTGCGGAAGATCGAGAAACGACACGGGTTTATCCGAATACACCAGATCGTGTTTCTCGCCCGCGCCCTTTATAAGCAGAATTGAATTAAATCTTGAGAGAATGTAGTTGTCGGGCTTGCCTTGCGCGGGCTGATAACCGTGGTCGGCGAGTATCATAATAACGGAATTGTCATAAACGCCGTTTTCCTTCAGGCGCTCAATAAACGCGGAAATCAACTTTACCGTCGCTGTCGTTTTCTGAATGTATGTTCCGCCCGTTATTCGATTAAAGTTTTCGTCCATATTAAGCGGAACGTGAGGTCCCTCGGCGTGGATAAATTGGAACTGCGCCTTAGAGCTTTTTGAAAGCTGCGGCACGTTTTTAAACTCATTATACAACACGTCGTTGCGCCAATTGAATATCTCAATACAGTTGTTGAAATCCAGATCCTCGATGCCTACTGCTTTTTTACACGCATAGGGCAAGTATTTGAACCACACATAGGTCATTTCCTGCTGAAAAAACTCGCCGAATTTTAACTTTACCTGATTGTCTCCGATATCGTTTTTGATCTGAAATCCCTTTTTTCCATACCACACGACCTCGGTATCATAAACACGAATATCGTAGTCTTTTTCTTCAAGCGACCTGAAAAGCCCGGAATCGTTGAGCGCACGTTTGGAATATTCGGGGAAACTCTCCTCGTTTTTGTTAAGCTGCCCCGAAAGCAGNNGGAATGGCACGGAATCCCTTGTATACGCATACACGGAAAGCGTATCGGTGAAATATGTAAAGTCGTCGAACGTGTGCGCGAACTGCTCGTCCGAGGATATCACCTGCGTAAACTCCGGCGCGCTTTGAGAATCCACCATAAATATGAAGAAATTCTTATCCGTGGACGCAACGTTGAAACCGTCGGCGGCACTGATAAAATCTGTTTTCTTTTCAAAAGGATCGCATTGCACCATTGTTGTCACAAGCGCAAAGTTCATCACAACAAAAACCGCAAGTGACACCCCCGCCGCATATACTGCGAGCTTTCCGAGATCAAGCTTAAACAGCGCAAATAACAGCGCAGCCGCCAGAACCAGACAGATGACAAGAGTTATGATATTGTCGCTTTTGTATGCTCCCCAATCTATCTCCGAACCGTCCAGCGGGGGGAGATTTTTTATAAGAAAGTTCCCCTGAATGTAAAGCACAATAAATACATAGAACACAGCCAAAAGTATGATCTTATACGGCTTACCCTTTTTTGAGAACATTTTAGATATGAAAAACAGCAGCGTCAGCACTGCCGCCGCACCGAAAAAGAACATTAAAAAAATGCCAACCATAGGAGGAGCCATCATCCTCAGATCAAACCGGAACTGATCCTTGTTGGTGCAATACATCATCAGCGGCT
>DILZ01000018.1:15773-16264 GCA_002425305.1 Ruminococcaceae bacterium UBA5579 | reverse complement strand
ATCCTCGCAGCCAGTCGCTCTCGGACTTTGCGCCAAGCCCAGAATTTGAGCTATTTTTTCCATTTGAATTCACCTCCATTGTTTCGTCCTCCCACCGCCGACCATTTAACCAACTCGCGGCGTAAGGTATGTATTGGCCGTTGTTCTTAAGCCACTGTGCAGAACGCTTGTGTTGCTCCAAAGCTGCAAAGATTTTTTGAGTTAATTCCTCGTTCGGATTTAACTTCCGCCAAGCCTTTAAAGCACTCTGTTTCGCAGTCTTTTTGGGGTAAGCGCTCCAAAATTCATTGAAGCTCTTTTCAAACCGCTCACCCTCGCGCGTAAGCGCGTTGTTTGGTTGTTTGCTGTTCTGTATGTTTGTTTTTAATAAAGTAGGTGGGTTGACAGTGGGTTGTTTTTCGGGTGCGCTACGGGTTAATGGTTTGGTTGCACAATCATACTCAATCAGCGTTATTAAGCTAAATTTGTGGGTTGATGTTTGGGTTATCTTG
>DILZ01000018.1:15521-15723 GCA_002425305.1 Ruminococcaceae bacterium UBA5579 | reverse complement strand
CAAATTCGCGCTGTGAAATTATCAGTTGTCCGCGCTGTAAGTGTACACCCTTATAATCTTTCTCACTCCAGCTTGCACCCAAAAGCAGACGAATATAAACGTAAACGGTATTTTTGTCCTCCAACCACTCCCAATTTATCAGATCGTCCGACAATTGTACAAATCCCATAAGCCCCACCGCCTATCTTAAAGAGATCGGTGC